>CADBQE010000184.1 GCA_902796695.1 uncultured Lachnospiraceae bacterium | reverse complement strand
TATGGGGTAAAATTCGGGCCATACAACGTCAGATTCCGCGTCGCGGACGGTGTCGCGGAAGTCCTTGATCTGTAAGAAGTGTGTGACAGGGGGGAGACACTTCATAAAGAAGTTGCCTCCCCCCGGTTATTAATCAGTCAGAATGATTGTCTTACATGTGTTTCGTAAATTTGAAACAAGTCTCAGCGTTTTTTACAAATATATATAACATCAATAACAAGCCAACTGACTGCAAAGCAAAATGTGAGAGAACCTATTTCTAGCGCAATAAACTCAATTAAATAACTGAATACATTGACTCCAACAACTTCACAAGCCAAGTAAATAAGAATAGCCAAAAGTCCCGGCCAAAACTTTTCCCCCTTATTTGATCGGTGAAGAAATATAGCAACAATGATTCCTACCAGGCCTGCAATCCGAGCCGGAAGATTGTTCTGAATAAGGTTATATATGATAGAAAAACTACTCGGAATAATCATTTTGCGACTGCCTCCACAACAAATTCAGCATGCACGATGACAGGGGACGGTTCCTTTGTCACGAAAAAGTGTCAAAGAGAACCGTCCCCAGTGACACCCTCTGTCACGGTGTCAGTTTAACGGGGGAAGATCGTGGATATCGTAGTTATCGTAATAAATCTCAAAGGCTGTTTCAACATCACCGCACAATTCGATAAGCGCGCCAGCCTGGAACATAGCTGACAATGTCCCGCTTGGAGCTTTCCAGGCGGCATTGGAAATGACTTCCAACTTTTCTTTGCCGATGGTACTTGCCCTCAGGATCGCCTCCGCCCGGAACAGCAGCTCACCGGTGGCGATATGATAATCACTGGATACAATGGCGATTTTCTTCACGGAGGGGTAAAGGGATGTCAAGATATCATAGGAAAAGATGGCGTTTTGCGCCGTGGTGATAGAATTATCCTCAATGATAATGCGTTTTTTCTCAATTCCCTGCTCGGAAAGCCACTTTGCCATCTCGCCGGCTTCGGAAACCAAATCATTTTCCGAGGCAGTTCCTCCGCCTGTGCAGAGAACGTATGCCTTCGGATATTTTTGCAGGCTTTTGAGAGCAACATTCAGCCGCTGGAGCAGTTCCTCCTTCATGGACCCATCCGGGTTTAGCTGAAAGCCCAGAACAACAAGACAGAGTTCGTCGCTGTCCGGCAAGCTGTCCGGCAGGACGTCATAATGCAGCGGCTCGCCAAGCTGCGGAGACATCCAGAGGTCCAGGATTCTTGTCCAGCGCGCCCCCGCAGCGGCATCTGCATTGGAAAGTTCCTTTAACAGTGAATTGATCTTGTCCTTTGCTTTCTCACCGTAGGTACCGTAATCTACCGCGATTTCTTCAACGATTTCGTTTACGCTCCGCGGTTCGGCAACGGATGCGTTTATGCACCCTGTCAGAGACAGGATGATACAGAGCATCAGCATCCATGCCATCAGACAGGGATAATAACGGTAGTTTTTGGTTCCTGCTTCGCTTACCATTGTAGGCTCCTTTGCATAGATAACCTGTCGGGGAGTCTTCTGCCCCGGCAGCTTGTATCATAGCACACAAACATTCGCCGCGGAAGTGGTGACAAAAGAACCGTCCCCCTGTCACCATTTTCCAGGAAATCCCGGCCGTGCCCTGCGTTTCGGCAAAGCCCCGGCCGGATCCGTTTCCGCAGCGTCAGCGCCGGGTCTCATATCCGCATCCGTCACAGCGGTAAAGAAGGTTTTTCCGTCCGCGGCCGGCGCTGCTGCCGTAATTCACGGCAAAATTGCCGCGTACCGCGTTCGGGGAAAAGTGCTGCGAGGTATTCAGGGAATTCAGAGAGCCCCGGGAGGGATCGTCGTAGGCATCGTAAACAACGCGAAGAGCACCTCCGCATTTGGGGCAGGTCCCGGGCGTTTTCTTCTTAAAAAGTTTGAACATAGCGATTCTATACCTCCTTATATAGAAGACAAGGGCAATCTTCAGTCTTTTTGTCTATTTGTCTTTTCGCCCTTTCTCCTTGATTCATATCGTATCACAATAATGATTTCATCGCAATACTTTAGTAACCTGCAGCGCGGAAACAGCAGCAGGGTGCCGAAAAAGATTGGAACCCCGGCGGCCCTGCTTTCGAGGCGCGTTACAGTTCGGCTTCGTATTCGGTCACGTTCAGGACGGTGTCGCCGTCGATCTGGGCGGCGCAGGGGCGGGAGTAGGTGACGCGGATGCGGCGGCCGGTGAAGACGGCGGTCATGTCCTTAAGGTCCACGTGTTTGCCTTCGAAGATCTTGGGGAAGTTGATCAGGGTCTTCAGTTTGGAAGGGCAGTGGTAGACGACGACGGAGAGCTTGTCGGAGAAGCGGTCCTGGCCGGGGGCGACCATCATGCCGCCGCCGTAGTAGCGGCCTTTCATGGCCGGCGCGAGCCAGACGTCGTCGAATTCGTGCCGGACGCCGTCCACTTCCACGACCGCGTGGCAGGGCTTGAAGCGGAACAGCAGGCCCTTGACGGCAATGGCGGTATAATTGATCTTCTTATTGGGCGTTTTCTCCTTGATCCGGTCCGCCTCTTCGCAGCAGTAGCCGTCGATGCCGAAGCCCATGTTGTTGATGAATTTGCGCTTCAGGCCGTTCACGCGCACGGTGGGCAGGTGCGTCAGATATTTGTTCAGCGGGATCTCGTGCCCGGGCTTCTCGCCGATGTCGTTGAGGAAATCGTTGCCGGTGCCGTTGCCGTACAGATAGACGCGGTGCTTTAAGTGCTCGCAGTCCACGTGGTTGACCAGGTAGTTGACGGAGCCGTCGCCGCCGATCAGCACGCCCTCGTCGCCGTCCTCGAGCGCCTCAAAGAACGCCTCGAAATCGACCTTGGTGGCATCGATCAGTTCCAGGCCGTACAGTTCCGGCTTGATCCCGTTGTTTGCCAGCGGATTGTAGAGAAAATACTTCATATCGGACCTCCTTGCTGCATGATCAGGCCTGTAACGATCAGGAATTCGCCCAGGGAATAGGTCAGCATGACCCAGAAATGCGTTTTCAGCGGGCTGTTTTTATGGAACCGCACGAGGAAAAGCGAGGAATCGGACAGGAAAAACAGCAGCGCGCCGACGGCGG
The DNA here is from genome assembly GCA_902796695.1 of uncultured Lachnospiraceae bacterium. Lineage (GTDB taxonomy): Bacteria > Bacillota > Clostridia > Lachnospirales > Lachnospiraceae > UBA6987. The sequence goes on along the minus strand of CADBQE010000184.1, from coordinate 7,102 downwards.
TGACGAGCCCCGCGGCATTGTGCAGCGTCAGATACCGGAACCAGGCGAAGCAGTTCATCAGCCCGTTCAGGATCAGATAGCCCATCATCGGGTAGAACAGCGCCTGCGGCAGGTGCGGCCGCAGATATTTGAAAAAGACCAGCGCCGCCGCGGTGAAAAGCACGATGAGCCCGGCGATCACGGCGGGGGAGACCGCCGCCAGGTCCGTCTGCCGCAGATAGCTCAGGATGAAGAACACGTGGCTGACCATGAACGCGATCCCGCCGGCCGTGAACCACTTTGTGCCCTTCGGGATGAGAAGCAGGTCGCCCAGCCAGGAAAAAGCCAGCGCCAGCACGACGAACAGCACGACGGGCTTCGCCGCGCAGCAGTAAAAGCCCAGCAGGCCGAGCAGGATGAACGGCTTGGTCCTGTTCCGCAGGGGCTTGTTTTGTTTTAACGATGCAAACAGATGGACCCCGGCGGAGACGAAAAATATGGTCAGCATGAAATACGGAAGGCTCTTCATAAACGCTTCTTTCTATTCTTTGAGGATCGGCTTGGGGCTGATAAAGCGGACCGTAAAGGAACCGGTCTCCGAATCGATCTGCCGGGACAGTTCCTCCGGCTCAAAATCATCGATGCCCGAAACGTGCAGGATGTCTGCCGAGGCGTCATTCAGAAGGCGGATCGACAGCGTCAGTTCAATGATCTCGAATAGCCCCTCCCGGCCGGGAAGTTCCGTGTAGGTACTGACGGCGCTTGTTTCCCCGACCGAAGATGCTTTGACTGTGGAATGGAACCGGACGCCCAGTTCTTCCGGCGGGATATCCTCGTCGTCGAATTCCGAATGGAGCCAGACCTCGGAGGTCCCGCTCATGGACCAGTCAGGGATGGAAAGCTGTCCCGGCTTTCCGCTGTAATCCACCGTTCCGTGCCATTCCATGTCTGCATCGGTCTTATATTTGATCTGGATCTTGGCCCAGTCGTTTTCTCCCAGGTACGGGCCCAGATATTTGGCGCAATCTTCCCGGGAGAAGTCGCGCTCACCTTTCGTCTGGAAAGTCAGGGAGAAAGAGCCGTTCGCGGATTTTAAGAGAGTGGCATGCTGCAGCAGGTCGATCAGGAAGAGCTTTTCGGCCTTGTACAGATCCTCGGTAAACACTTCTCCCACGTCGAGCGTCGTATTCCAGAACGAATACGGCGTACCGGAATTGACCGACAGCGTGATCCGGATGTGGGAATCGGTCGTCTCGGGGATGGTAAAGGTCCTGGTCACGGGCTTCCACAGCCTCGGGTCCGGATCGAAAGTGACTGAAGTCGGGCAGCCGATCATCATGTAGGCATAAAACCGCATTTTGGTCAGCGTATCGCTCTTCGGCGTGACGAAAAGCCGGAAAGAGGACGGATAGATCGTCTTTTCATACGTCTGTTTCGTCGTGCCGCCTAAAGTAAATACGAGTTCTTTCGTCCGGTCTCCGTAGGTGATCGAGGAGGACATCACGCCCGTGTGCTGGCCTGGCTTCTTCAGCTGGGCGCCGATGGCGTAAGCGCTCCCGTAGAAAGAGGTGTCGCCGAGCACGAGGGTGGTTTCCCTGGTGACGGTCGGATCCTGGGCACAGATCTCCATGGTCCGGTTCAGATACGGCAGGATCACATTGTTGATCTCCCGCACGATCATCATTTCGCATTCGTCCAGGAGGATCCGGGTCTGATCCGCCACGAGTTCTTTGGTCACCTGGCGGATATGCTCCAGATAATAACTGACCCATTTCTGGCGGGTCGTTTCATCGGGGTCGGTCCAGTGCTCCCAGTCCGGATAAGCAACGATCATCGGGTAGGATTCCTTGGTCGCGGGATTGATCCCGTAAGAGCGGATCCGGAGATTTTTGTGATCCTGGGCATAGAGTTCCTTTTCCAGCGCGCTCTTGCGGAAGAAACTGTTCAGATACTGGTCGTACAGAGTAGTGAAACTGGAGGCGCCTACACCGGAAGTCTTCCCGGCTTTCAGGACGGACATGCGGACGGCGGACATGGCTTTGTCCCAGCCGGTGCCGTCCGGATAAAGCCGGAATTCCTTGTTGCCCACGGTGACCGGAACCCCTTCGTTCAGATAATTCCGGTACAGCACGTATTCGAAGGAGGTGTCCAGAAGAGCCTCTTTCGTAATGTCAACGATCGTGGGCAGGTTGAAGGCGGCAATGGCGATGGCGGCAGTGACCGGATTGCCGGGCGTGGCTAAGGCCAGCGCACCGGCGCCGGCGCTGATCAGATCGTACATGTTATCCTGCAGCACCGCATATTTGTCTTTATTCTGCGAGACCTGCCAGGTGACCTTTCCGACGGTCATGACGATCCCGACCGCGGTGATGGCGGAAGCCAGTCCCGCCGGGACCGCATTGTTTTTCAACAGGTTGACGGAGCCGACGCCCGCGTCCGTGCGGCCGAAAACCGTAGCGAGCGCGTCAAAGCCGGAGTCTTTGAACCAGTCGGGCTTCAGCGCATCGGCCGAGATGACTTTATCGGCGAGCTCGTCATTTTTTTCCAGAAATTGGCGGACCGCGGTCTGATCGAGCCTGGCCGCATTCAGCAGGTTCTGGCAGGCGTAATCGGTGTTTGAGACGTCCAGCGGATCCGTGACGATGAATTTTTCCTGCGCCATCCATACCACCCGCTTGAAGATCATCTGGGCGTCGGTGGAAAAATGCGTTTTGGTATAGGTGACGCGGGTGCCGTCTTCGCTCAGCCGGTAGGGCAGCGCTTCCCAGGTGCGGGTCTCCTCGTTGAAGGTGACGAGGCTGCGGCAGTTTTCCGGAGATTCGCAGGGAACGGTGATCGTGACGTTCGTGGAGAATTCATGCCGGCCGGAAGCCAGGGAAAAATCGTACATGCGGAGCTGGCTTTCCGTGGCAGCGCTGTCCGCCGAGCCCAGGTCCCGGATCTCCAGAATATCGGCCCCGGTCAGATTATACCCGCCGAAATCGACCGTGATCCCGTTCCAGCTGACGGACGGGGCCTCCGGGGCAACGGCCAGACGGACGGGTTCTGCCGCTTTGATCAGGGCAGGGTCGGGAACTGTTTCGATCAGGGCGGGGTTCCCCGGAGAACTGTCGTTTGTGATCTCCAGTCCGAGCCCGTTGACCGGTACGCCGTCTTTATTTCGGGATATTTCCTGATAACCGTCTGTTTCAGCCAGAATGCTCCAGCTTTCCGGGTCAGCTTCCCCGCCCGGCGGGGTCACCGGTACGGCAGGCGTGGCCGACGGCTGTGTGGGGGACTGCGTGGGCGCGGGTTCCGGCGGGATCCGCTTCAGGAAGCCCGGATATGCGAAACCGGCAATGCCCAGCTCCGCGATCATGACGAGGATCAGGAGAAGGCTGAGAAGGGGTCTTCCTTTTTTTGATTCACTGTTCACGGCGGACCTCCTATCTGGTCAGAGCGATGAAGACGGGATCGCCGCCGGACGTCATAAACGCACCGGACGCATACTGCGATCCGTTGTATTCGTAGAAATAGAGATAGACGGTCCCGCTTCCGATATCGACGGCGACGAGGCCGTTTTCCGCGGTGAACGGGTAGACCGGCGCATCCAGGACGGTGACGGGGGCTTCCGTGCCGTCGAGGGGGGAGTAGTTCAGATATTCGTCATAGGCCGCGACATAGTGGCTCTGGCCGGCGTCGGCCAGGACGTCGGCGAAGGCCATGTGCGCCCGGGGCCCGTCCGGATCATGGTACAGCAGGGCCTTCCACCGGCCTAACAGCAGGTGGGCTTCCGTGATCTGGACACTGCCCGAAGGGACCCCCTTCGTCATGACGCCGTCCAGATACCAGGCAAAGCGCGCCATCTCCGACGCGGTCTGCGCGGGAACGGAGGCGGCTTTGGTGGTGGGAGCGGGCGTGGTCTGAGCAGGTCTGGTCGAGGCCTGGGTGGTGGCCTTCGGTTTCGTCGGCGCCTGCGTGGTGGGCGCGGCGGACTCCTTCGGGTCTTTGGCCCGGGCTTCTTGATACGCGGAAAAGATCCAGACGGCCAGCGCCAGATCGATCACGAGTATGATGAACCGGAAGAAACCTCCTTTGCGTTTCATGGGCGGGGCTCCTTTCATGACTGTTCTGCGGGTCGGTCATAAATATTCAAGTATAGAATATCGTAAATGGCAGGGAAAGGCAACAAGTATTTATGATCAGCTGTTTAATTCAGCATGCTGTGACTCTATTATACTTCGTGGAAATGATTCTGCCAAGAGCATAGCGCGGCTGGGAGGTCTGGCTGTTGCCGTAGGTGGTTTTGCTTGATGACATGAGGTACGTCCCCGTGTCATTCGTCCCCGTGTCATCAAAAAGAATCTGACATAATCATGGGAGATCCTGTTCCAGAAGATGACAGGGGGACGGTTCCTTTGTCACGAAAAAGTGTCAAAGAGAACCGTCCCCAGTGACACCCTCGGCTCAGATGCGGTTGGCCGCATAGGCAGTGATGCCTTTAGGACCGCTATGGTTTGTCGGTCCACCTTACAGTAAAAAGCCCACCGGGGGATCCTGTTGTTCCTATCAGGAAATCGCCATCAGAGAGCGTTGCCACACCGTTGATCCGCTGGATATTCTCCCACGCTTCCTCTTCTGATAAAGTGTTCATCTGCTTCGAAATATTTATTGTGTCTAATCTCTTCCATTCCCCCCCTCTCTCGAACAGGGTGATTTGTGTGGACAGATCATGTGTTATGACAATATAATGTTCACTAAAGGCTGCTTTCAGAATCTCAACACGCAAAGTTTCATCTTTCCATAATTCTCTGATCTCTCCATTAAAAAAAACCAGCAATAATCTGCCGCCCGTAATGTGTGGTTCACCATGCGATTCTTACTGGTAGGATACAGTTGGAGCGATCATCAGAAATGCATCATTATCTGAAACCGCTTCTCTCCGATCCAGAATATGAAGATTGGAAATAAAGCCATTCTCAAGAATTGCAAACGGGAGCTTTATCCTGTTCTCGATGATTCCGTTTTCGTCGATCTTCCAGATCTCAGCAGACTCCATCGGATTCTTCCAGGATGCATTATAGAAGGATCGATACCGGCCGGTCAAAAGATAATAATACCCGGCTTCATACTTAATTATCCTGAAATGTCTGTGTTTTTCTTTCAGGATCTCGTGGATTCTTTGCTGTTTATAATCATATAAGCAAAGGCCTCCGTATTCGGAAAAGCCGGAATCAGTTTGATTCATGTTATATGTGCCGGCAATAAACCCATCTTCGGTATAAACGTGACTTCCAAATTCATCCCAGTATCGGGCCGGCCATTTTCCGGCACGTACTGAAGTCCCGTTCTCATAGAGGTAAACTGTACCGGTCGTAGATAATGCGATATATTTATTCTCATCTGCGGGAATCAGCCTTGATACGTTACGCACAGAAAACCTGTGAGTTACATTCAGTTCCGGCCATGATAAAAGACGCACACTTCGGCCGTCTGTAACGATCAGCTCTTTTTTTTCGTATTCAGGTAAAACGATACAACTTCCGCATCTGTCAATTTAATTAATTCCACAATACTGTCCTCAATGAGAAGTGATGGGCCGTCCGGGTCAAAAGGTTATTTCATTTGTCTTATAACACGCGCAGCGTCACGCCATGTGTTTCCTCTGAACTAAATAACCGTAGTTCCCGGCATTGTGTCGGGAAGTGTCTTCGTTATTCGGGTTTAGGGGTCATAAGATCAATCACTCGTTGCCAACAGTATTCTGATGACCTTTTACCATTTCGAGTCATGGTATTAGATGACAGGGGGACGGTTCCTTTGTCACGAAAAAATGTCAAAGAGAACCGTCCCCAGTGACACCATGTCCCCTGTCATCCTTCTTCTGTCCAAGCTGCAATCACTTTTCCATTTTCTCCATCTATCGCTATATAAAATCCTCCGGAAATGTAATCTGGATCTCTTTTCAAATTATTAGAGTATTCAAACAGCCAAACATTGTTTTTCTGGAAGTGTATGATTCCTATCAATTCACTGGTTTCCAATTTACCATTCTTATGCATCTGTCCTATAATTTTCTGCCCCAGATGATATGCTTTCTTCGGAGTCTTGATGTCACATATTTTTTCTCCCAGCAATTCCTCGATATTTATGTCAACAGGAAATTCCAAAGGATTTAAAACAAATTCCGTCTCATATGGAATAAATCGGAAATCTACATCTGGGGGCTTTGTTTTGTTTTCCGTTTTTTCAATTCCGAATAATGCGGCCAACAAGCAAATTATCATATGGAAAATAACATATAGCAATCTCATATTTTTGTATTTCCTCCTGAATCCGTTTTTTATTATATCCCTTTTCTTAGTCTAAAGGTGTGGGCCATATCATACTCTCACAACCGAACTCACACGCCCCAAGATGATGATGACAGGGGGACGATTCCTTTGTCACGAAAAAGTGTCAAAAAGAACCGTCCCCAGTGACACCTTCCTGTTGTCCATAGCAACTATGCCATTCCCGCATGCGGAGAGCATCAGTAAAAAGATAACGGTTATAAAAAACCGTGTTCTTCTTTATAGTTTCTGACCATCCGCAAATTATGTTGGGAACTCTGCCCCTTCCGGAGCAGGGTTTGTTTTGATCCATCCTGAAAACTCTTCGTCCTCCAAAAGTTCTATCTGATAGTTACATTCCGTTATATCCATTGGCCCGACTAGTTCCCCAGAACTAAACTTCAATAAATAAAAGACGTTGTTATATTCTGTTACTGTATCAGTCTCCATGTTATTGTTCTTGCACATTAAACATATATAGTTTTCCGATTCTTTAAACAATTCAATTGAATTATTTACAACTATTTCTCTGTCTTTATTGCTTAGAACAATCATGTTTGCATTAATATGTTCTATTTCATAATCATACGGCAACTTGTATGTCCAGTCAGACATACCCGGTCCCAATAACGCTATATTGTTCATTGAGCAGGATGCACTACATACCCCCACCAACAAAACTAATAGTCCGACAAACACCGAGAAAACTGTTCTTCTAATCTTTATGTTCATTTATTACCATCCCTTATATGTTTTGCAGAATGTTGTTTCCCACTCAAACTCTTTCAACCAACCAGCTATTTGCATATCGC
>CADBQE010000183.1 GCA_902796695.1 uncultured Lachnospiraceae bacterium | reverse complement strand
CGCACCACAGCGCGAAGCTCCAGACGGAGTCGATCTGCGGGAAGATCTTGGCGCCGGCCGCGATGAGAATAGCCATGCCCTTCTCTTTCGTTTCAAAAAGTGCCGTCGCATAGAACGGCAGCAGCACCAGTGCATTCATCACCAGGCCGGCCGCCGCCATGATCAGGACGCCCACGCCCATGCCGATCATGGCGCGCTTTTTGGTCTTCTTTCTCTGATAGATCAGCCCCGCCGGGATCACCAGCGCGCAGCCGATCAGGAAATTGGCCAGTTCGCCCACGCCGCCTGTACTGCTTCCCTTGATGACAAATTTCACCAGCAGCTTGACCAGTTCGACCAGAACGCCCGCCACGGGGCCCAGGGCAAAGGTCCCGATCATCACCGGCACCTCCGAGATATCCAGCTTGTAGAAATTAGGGGCAACAAAGGTCAGCGGCAGCTCCACCAGCATCAGCAGGCCGGCAACAGCGCCCAGAATGGCGATCACCACCATATTCCGGGTCGTCAGCAGGTTGTTTCGGTTCATAAGTACTTCCTTTTATCTTTCCGATCAGTCAAACAGCGGCGTCGGATAAATGCCTTTCCGGACCATTCCGGCAAATTCCGCCCGCACGGGTTCCGTATCTTCGGCGAAAGTGATGCCGAACCAGCTGTCCGGGGTAGGCAGCACGCTCACTTCCGCATGGCCGCTCTTCAGCAGCGAATCCACTACCGTGGGCAGCAGATATTCCGCCTTTAACGGGTTCTGCTCCATGGCCTCCTTCAGGAAAGGCGTAAAGCCCGCCTTCAGCGCGTCCATCATGGCCGGCGTGAAGCCCCACATGTTCATGGAGACCAGCCCGTCCGGATCGATGGTCACTTCCCGGTCCTCATACGTTCCGGTCACGCGGCCGTCTTCCCGTCTGGCAATGCCTTTGGTCTCGTGGATCTCCTCCAGATGGCCGGCCATATCCTGGATGCAGATGCCGCGCGTGACTTCTCCGTTGTCGCTCAGCGTATTTTTCACGATAAAGCCCGCCATGGCAAAGCGGGACGGCTCATCTTCTTTTTCCGGGAGCGAAGAAAGAAAATCATACAGGATGCGGAAGGCCGTCTTGCCGTAATAATCGTCCGCGTTGATCACGGCGAACGGGCCGTCGATCAGGTCCCGCGCCGCCAGGATCGCATGGCCGGTGCCCCAGGGTTTGGCGCGGCCTTCCGGGCAGGCAAAGCCTTCGGGCAGGTCCGTCATTTCCTGATAGGCGTATGCGACTTCAAAATACTTTTCGATCCGCCGGCCGATGATCTCCCGGAAGTCCTTTTCCAGGGAGCGCCGGATAATAAAGATCACCTTTTCGAAGCCGGCTTCCCGCGCATCGAAAAGCGAATAGTCCATAATGATCTCTCCGGAGGGTCCCACCGCGGTCAGCTGCTTGATTCCTTTGCCGAACCGGCTTCCGATCCCGGCCGCCATTACTACGAGTACAGGTTTTTTCCTCATCTTTCACCTCCGCGCCGCCTTACGCCGCGCATTCCCATTATACACATTTTTTTCTCAAAATCTACAGAATATACGATTGTTTTTTGCGGGGGGCTGGTGTATAATCTTTCCTGATGCTGGATCACGGCATTAGTTTGATTGCAGAAGAGGTTTCACACCCATTATGAAATGCAGAAAGAGCAGATTCCGGTTCCTGATGACGCTGGCCGTCCTGGTTCTTATGTTTGCCTTCATCCCCGGGCGCCGGGCGCAGGCCGCCCTGATAGACGGCGGCAAGATTGCCGACGGCGTCTGGATGGGAGACATCGACCTGAGCGGGAAAACGACCGAAGAAGCGCGGCAGGTACTGGAAGAATACTTCCGGGACGCGGAACAGCGCTCCCTGAAGCTGTATGTCTATGATAATTACGTAAACAAGGATAACCCCGGACGCACGGAAGGCCAGACCATGCTGAACAGCTTTGAAGTCCCCTTCTCCGAACTGGGCTTCAGCTGGTCTGTGGAAGAGACCCTGGAAAAAGCCGCCTCCTTCGGGCAGAGCGGCAAGCTCATCGAGCGCTATAAAGACCTGCAGGATCTGAAGTACGACAAAGTCATCCTGCCGCTCGAATACAGCATCAGCAGCGAAGCGATTCAGAACTACATCAACCGCAACATATGCCCCGAAGTCAACCGCGGCGCCACGGAAGCCACCCTCACCGTCAGCTATCCGCACGTCTATGTTTCCTCCGAAGCCTCCCACGGCATCAGCGTCAACGTAGGCGCCACCACGGAAAAGATCCAGCTCCTGTTCGAGCAGGAAATTCCGGAAGAGCCGACCATGGTCGTTTCCGTTTCCTATCAGGATCCGCTGTACTCCGGCACCGACTTCTCCAAGATGAATGCCGTTCTGGGCGAATACACCACGCTGGTGGAGCTGACCCCCGAAAACGAGAACCGTACCCACAATATCGCGCTGGAGATGGAGATCTTAAACGGCACGATCGTAATGCCCGGCGAACTCTTCTCCATCTGGGGCATTATGGGCAATACCACGAGCGACAAGGGCTTCCTGCCCGCGGGCGCTTTCCAGCCGGACGGCCGTCTGGCCGATGAAGAAGGCGGCGGCGTATGCCAGGGCAGCACCACCATCTACTGCGCGGCTCTGCGTGCGGAAATGGATATCGTTGAGCGCTTTGCCCACTCCATGGTCATCTCCTACGTGCCTTTCGCGCAGGACTGCGCGCTGGCCTGGGACTACAAGGACCTGAAGTTCCGCAACAATACCGACGCTCCGATCTACCTGGAAACCTTTGTGGAAGGCAACCGCGTGGTGGCCCGCATTTACGGCCATGAGACCCGCCCCGCGAACCGCTCCCTGGTATTCGAAACCACAGTCACCAAGCGGGAGATCTACGGTCCCCGCTACAAACTGGACTACAACGCCAACCCCGGCAAGCCCCAGGTATTCGGCGGCATCCATATGGAGGCGGAAGCCTACTGCACCAAGAAGGTGCTGGTAGACGGAGTCGTCATCAGCGAAGAAAAGATCGCGGACGATCACTACCGTCCCGAGCAGCAGACCGTAACCGTCGGCTGCAACATGCTGGAGCTCTACGTCCGCGGCGATGAATATCACGAAAAGATCTATGACGCCAACAACAACCAGCTGCTGGTCGACAAAGACGGCATCCCCTACTACAACGGCACCAACGGCTACCTGCTGGTAAGAGACTACGAAGCCGATGCCGACGGCCACGCGGTTCTGGACGCGCAGGGCCGCCCGATCGCCCGCTATACGCCGATCGCCCCGACCGTTCCGCCCACCGAGGCGCCTACCGAGCCGCCTACGGAAGCCCCGACCGAAGAGCCTACCGATCCTCAGCACTTCCTGCCTCAGTACAAGGGCCGCACCGATCTGGACGAATTCCAGGCGGAACTGGAAGCCCTCGGACTGGAAGTCGTGAAGATCAAACGGGTAACCACCGAGCATCCCGCCGGAGAAATCCGCTGGGTCACCTATGAAGACGAAAAGACCGCCGTTCCGTTCAACACTCCGCTGGAGCCCGGCACCAAAGTTGTCATCTTCGTAAGCAAAGGCCCGGCCCAGTCTACGGAAGCTCCCACGGAACCGCCTACGGAAGCTCCTACCGAGCCGCCTACGGAAGCGCCTACCACGCCTCCTACGGAAGCGCCTACCGAAGCGCCGACCGAAGCGCCGACCGTCAAAATGCCGACTTACGCCGACATGACCGCGGATCAGCTGATCTCCATTCTGGAAGGCTACGGGATCGGACTCGATATCCAGCGGAAGGAAGAGCATTCCAGCTATGACCCCGGACTGGTCTTCTTCGTCTCCGTAGACGGAAAAGTGGAAGCCGCTTCCGAACTGCTGCCCGGCACGGTGCTGACCCCCGGACAGACCGTATACGTACACGTCAGCCTGGGTCCCCGCCAGTAACCGGCGGAGTTCGTCCCATCGTTTTCACCAAGCAGCGGCCGTCAGGCCGCTGTTTTTTTGTGTTTTCCGAAGGGGTGTCCAAAATTCTGTTTTCTTTTTCTCATTTTTATGATATAGTAAAGATGCGGAGAGACCGGACGGAGCTCAGATGCCTGACAGCCGCATGAGATCCTCTCCCGTCCTTCCGTAGAACTTGATAAGGAGTGAATGCGATGAATTTCAAACTGATCACAGGGAAGAATTTCACAGCCACCCAGGCCATGGAAGATCTGCTGGACAGGAAACTGGCCAAACTGGACCGTTTCTTTGTCGCAAAGACCGACGCCGAAGTCCTGATGGATCTGGTCAAGAACCGGGCCAAAGTTGAGATCACCGTTCCCGTCAGAAACGGTGTGATCCGTTCCGAAAAAAGCGGCAGCGACATTTATGCGCTGATCGATGAAGCCGTCGATTCCATGGAAAAGCAGCTCAAGAAATACCGCAGCAAGCTGCAGGACACCTACCAGAGCGGCGGCCTGGTCAAAGGAGAGCCTTATATTCCGGCGGAAGAAGAAGAGATCCGGATCGTCCGTACCAAACGCTTTGCCGTCAAGCCGATGGACGCGGAGGAAGCCTGCCTCCAGATGGAAATGCTGGGCCACAATTTCTACATGTTCCTGAACGCGGATTCCGGAGAAGTGAATGTTGTCTATCGCCGCAATGACGGGGCTTATGGACTGATCGAGCCGATTCTGGGCGAGGAATGATCCGCTGATAATACGTAAAAAAGAGGGGGGCCGTTAGGGCGGCCCTCGTAAGAAAGTTTTATAGTTTTCAGGAATGGCATGATCTTCGGGTCATGCCATTTCCTGTTCCATCAGTTCAT
>CADBQE010000182.1 GCA_902796695.1 uncultured Lachnospiraceae bacterium | reverse complement strand
CTCTTGGTTACTTCTCCGGGTGTGGGCGGCAGGGAGCCGGGGTGAGGCCGGCGGGCTGCTGCGGTTTCGATTGTAGTCAGTTTGGATCGTTTTGTCAAGGCTGCCGTGCGGAGCGAAAGCGGGAGGAGGCGGCCGGAAAGGGACGGGGAGGGCGTAGGCTGCGGACAATCTGTTTTCCGGGGTTTTCAATTGTCAAATTTGTGGTACAATATAGGGCAGTCTGCAATTATTCCGCGTGAGCGGAACAGAAAGAAGGATACAGCATGAGTATTACCTATGTCTGCGGTCATAAAAATCCCGATACGGATGCGATTGTTTCCGCGATGTCGTTTGCTGCGCTGAAAACGGCGCTGGGGGAAAGCGATTATACGGCGGCCAGGCTGGGCGGCCTGAATGATGAGAGCAGTTTTCTGCTGAAGCGCTTCGGTTTTGAGCCCCCTATGCTGCTGACGAATGTGCGGACGCAGGTCCGGGATCTGGATTATGATATTCCGCCGCAGCTTTCCGCGGATGTTCCGATCCGGTATGCGTGGGATCTGCTGGCGAACTCCGGGTATAAATCGCTGCTGCTGACGCGGGAAGACGGGACGCTGCGCGGACTGGTGACCGCCAGCCGTATTGCGGAGCGCGATATGGAGTCCATCCAGAATCCCGTGGTGCAGGAAACGCCGGTCTACAATATTCTGTCCGCGCTGGAGGGACATATCATCAACAGCGATGAAAACCTGTTTGAGTCCGTGTCCGGCGAGGTCATCATCTCGCTGCCGGTGCCGCCGGATACGGCGGCCAGGCCGCTGGCCGGGGCGATCGTGCTCTGCGGCCAGCAGGAGGAAGTGGTGGAACGGGCGCTGGCGGAAAAAGCCGCCTGTCTGATCCTCTGCCAGAGCGACCTGGCGGAAAAGTACCGGGGCACATCTTCCGAAACCTGCCTGATCGTGACGCCCTATGATGCCTGGCGCGCCGCGCGCATGCTGTACCAGGCCCTGCCGGTCAGCCGCGTGGCCGAGCCGGTGGACAACCTGGTCTGCTTCCATCTGGACGATTATCTGGATGACGTGCGGGATGTGATCTTCCAGAGCCGGTTCCGGACCTATCCGATCCTGGATGCCGAAGGGAAAGCCGTCGGGACCTTAAGCCGCTATCATCTGGTCCGCCCGAACCGCAAGCGCGTAGTTCTGGTGGATCACAATGAGCTCAGCCAGGCCGTGCCCGGGCTGGAGCAGGCGGAGCTGGTCGGGATCATCGACCATCACCGGCTGGGCGACGTGCAGACCGGCTATCCGGTTTTCATGCGCAACGAGCCCGTGGGTTCCACTACGACCATCGTGGCCTCCATGTTCCAGGAAAACGGCATCATGCCCAACGGCCCGCTCGCGGGGCTGATGGCGGCTGCGATCGTGAGCGATACGGTCCTGTTTAAATCTCCCACTTCCACGCCGCGCGACCACCGTCTGGCCGAGCGCCTGGCGCGGATCGCGGGGCTGGACCTGAATGAACTGGGCAAAGAAGTCTTTTCTGCCGGAACCGCCGACAAGCCGGCTCGTCAGCTGCTTCTGACGGACTACAAGGAGTTCCATCTGGCCGATCACCGTCTGGCCGTCAGCCAGATCACGACCATGGATTCCGCTCCGCTGGTGGAGCGCCGGGAAGAATTCCTGAAGGAAATGTCCGAGATCCAGAAGAAGAACCGGTATGATTTCGTGCTGCTCATGATCACCGACGTTCTGAAGGAAGGGACCGAACTCATCTTCCTGGGCGATGAAGAAGCGATCCGCCAGGCCTTCGGCGTCAGCCAGGTCAAGGACCACCACGTCTTCCTGAAGGGCGTCATGTCCCGTAAGAAGCAGGTGGTGCCTGCCATGACGCTGCTCTGGGGCTGATCCACTCCTCTCCCGCGTTTCCGAATTCAAAAAGGGGCTGTGTCTGTCACAGCCCCTTTTGCGTGGGTTTCGCCCCGCATCAGCCTTTCAGCTGGGCCAGGCGTTCTTCGACCTCGCGATACATGTTTTCATATTTCGCAAGTTTTGCTTTTTCTTCGTCGATCTTGGCCTGAGGCGCTTTGCTGAGGAAGCGTTCGTTGCCCAGCATGCCGCGGCTGCGGGCCAGTTCGCCGGTCAGGCGCTTCAGTTCGCCGGACAGGCGCTCGATCTCCTTCGCTTTGTCCACCAGCTCATCCATGGGGATGAACAGCGTGGCAGCCGCCGTCACGGAGCTGACCGCATCCGACGGGATGCCTTCCTTGTCGGCCTGCACCGCGATCCCGGTCGCATTGGCCAGGGAGCGGATGAATCCGCCGCTCTTCTCCAGGCTCCGGCGCACCGCGTCCTCCGCGCTTACCAGGCTCAGATGGACCTTTTTGGACGGCGCCACCTGCATATCCACTCGGATCTGGCGCACGGCCTTCACGATATCCTTGGCCCAGGCGATGCACTGCTCTTCTTCCGGGAAGTCCAGAGCGGGATCGGCCTCGGGCCAGGCGGAGCGCATGATGGTCTCCTCGCCGGTCTCCAGATAACCGTAGATCTCTTCCGTGACGAACGGAATGAAGGGATGCAGCAGCTTCAGCGCGTTCCGCAGCACGTGATACAGCGTGGCCGCAGCCGCTTCGCGCGAAGCAGGATCGCTTTCCCCGTAGAAGCGGGGCTTCACCATCTCGATATACCAGTCGCAGAATTCTTCCCAGACGAAGTCGTAGATCTTCTGCAGGGCGATCCCGAGCTCATAGCGCTCGATATTGTCCGTGACCTCGCGGATCACGCCGTTTAAGCGGGACAGGATCCATTTATCCTCGTCCAGCAGCTTCACCGCGGAGACGGGCTTCCGTTCCTGGCCGTCGATATTCATCAGCATGAAGCGGGAAGCGTTCCAGACCTTGTTGATAAAGTTGCGGCTGGCTTCCACGCGTTCCCAGTAAAAGCGCATGTCGTTGCCCGGGGAGTTGCCGGTCACGAGCATCATGCGCAGCGCATCCGCGCCGTACTTTTCAATGACTTCCAGCGGGTCGATGCCGTTGCCCAGGGACTTGCTCATCTTGCGGCCGAGGGCGTCT
>CADBQE010000181.1 GCA_902796695.1 uncultured Lachnospiraceae bacterium | reverse complement strand
CCTCTCTCCTTCTCGATCTCCATCCAGTCGGAAACCGCGTGGCGGGCGGTCTTGCGGCCCTTCACGGAGCCGGCCAGGTTGATGGCGCCGCCGTACAGCAGGAACTTTTCCGTAAGCGTGGTTTTTCCGGCATCCGGGTGCGATATTATGGCAAAGGTGCGTCTTCTTCTGATTTCGTCAGCCAGGGGCATTCTGATTCTCCTGTAGGCCCGAAAGGGCAAGATATGGCAGGCAGTTATTTAACAGCTACCACATGAAGTATAATCGATAGGGCTTCTGCCGTCAAGTTTTTAACGGGGGTCCTTGCTTTTTACTGCCTGTTTTTTTATAATGACAAATAAGAAAAATCCCGGCCCCGGCCGGAATAAGGAGTTTTTCATGCGACGCCCCCGCTGTTTTCTGATATTGCTTCTGTTTGCCTTTGTCTGTCTGACAGCTTCCTGCGGAAAAGGGAAGGAGCCTACCCTTCCGCTTCTGCCCGGAGGGATCCCCGCGTCCGCCGAATTCACGGATACGGCCTCCGAGCCGCGCACCGTCTCCCCCGATGCTTCCCGGTCCGCCGCGGACCCGTCCGCTTCCGAATCCGTCCCCGTCCCTTCGACGGCAGTCCCGACCTTCCCCGTGCCCGAATCGGACACTTCCCGGGCAGTTCCTTCGTCTTCCGCAGAGCCTTCCCGTGAAACGCCGTACGTGCCTCCTTCCGGGGAGACCACGCCGCCTGACCCTTCGGAAACGACGCCGGCCGATCCTTCCGTCCCCGGCACTGCCGGTTCCGAGCCCGCCACGGAAAGTCCCGAAGAAATATCGCTCCGGGAACGCGCCGCCGCGCTCCTGAATCAGATGGATCTGCGCACCCGCCTGTTCCAGCTCATCATCGTCACGCCCGAAAGCATCAGCCCGGACAGTCCGGTCACCGCGCCGGACAACAACCTGCTCGGCACCTGCCCGGCCGCGGGGATCCTGTATCAGGCGGAGAACATGGAATCGCCGGAGCAGCTGACCGCCCTGACGGAAGGCCATCAGAAGGCCTCCGCCATTCCCCTGTTTATCTGTGTAAATGAAGAAGGCGGGCGCGCCGCCTGCCTGATTCGGACCGTGGGGACCACCCCGGTCAAAAATATGTACACCTACCGCGGCGACGGGATCGAAAAAGCCCGCACCAACGCGCTGACGCTGGCGGCCGACATGCGCCGGTTCGGCTTCAATCTGGACCTGGCCCCGGTCGCGGACGTCTGGTCCGACCCGGAAAACAAAGGGATCGGCGAACGCGCCTTCAGCGATGACTTCGGCAAGGCCGCCTCCCTGATCGCAGCGGCTGTCCGCGGCTTCCACGACGGCGGCGTGATCTGCACGCTGAAGCATTTCCCGGGCGCCGGGGAGGCGTCGGAAGCCTCGTCCGAAAGCGCCGCCGCGGTAACGAAAACGCTGACCGAACTCCGCCGTGAGGAATTCCTGCCCTTCGCGGCCGGGATCGAGGCCGGCGCGGATATTGTCATGACCGGCCGCCTGCTGGTTCCGGATCTGGATCCGGTCAATCCCGCCCCCTTCTCCCGCAGGATCGTCACCGACCTGCTCCGGGACGAACTGGGCTTTGACGGCGTTGTCATGACCGACGTTCTGGAAACAGCGGCCGATGCCGCGGGCCTCACCGCCGGCGAAGCCTGCCTGAAGGCATTAAATGCCGGCTGCGATCTCCTGCTCTGCCCGGCCGGCAGTCCGGAGCAGCTGAGTGAATGCGTAGACGCCCTCCTGGCCGCCGCGCAGGGCGGCCGCCTCTCCGCTGTCCGCATCGACGAAAGCGTCCTGCGGATCCTGATGCTCAAACTGAAATACGGGATTCTGGAATAACCCCGCTCCGTTTCAGGCCTTGATTCTCCTCTTTCTGCAGCCGGCATTTCCGCACTTGCCGCACCGGCTGCAGCCGTTGCAGGCAGGCTTCATCCCGCAGGTCCCGCATCTGGGGCCGAAATACGGCTGATAAAGCTTCTCCTCCGGAATGGGCCAGCCCCATTCATCCGTCAGTTTGAATTCGATGGGCTTTCCCTGAAAGCTGAGCCCCGACCGGAAGGCCTGCTCGCTCTGCAGACCGTTTCCTTCGAGTTTATACAATCTGCCGTCCTTGACAAATCTTCTGCCGGTCCCGCAGAACACGAATGTGACATTAAATTCTCTGCATTCATCGTGAAGCGCT
>CADBQE010000180.1 GCA_902796695.1 uncultured Lachnospiraceae bacterium | reverse complement strand
AGGGCGGGCCGATCACAGATCGGCCCCTACGAAAGACCGCAGGCGGCCATCGCAACCGTCCCCCCCGTCACAAAAGATGACAAAGGAACCGTCCCCCTGTCACGTTTTTCGTCAGAACGAATCCATAAGTGCGTTCAGTTCTTCCACCATCACTTTTTCTTTGGCGGCGGCGTTTTCTTCAATTTTGTCCATGACGCCGCAGTAGAGTTTGATTTTGGGTTCGGTGCCGGAGGGGCGCAGGC
Source organism: uncultured Lachnospiraceae bacterium (assembly GCA_902796695.1). GTDB lineage: Bacteria > Bacillota > Clostridia > Lachnospirales > Lachnospiraceae > UBA6987. The sequence goes on along the minus strand of CADBQE010000180.1, from coordinate 5,609 downwards.
AGACCCAGGCGTCGTCTGTCAGTTCGAAGTAGAGGACGTTGGAGACGGGGAGGGTGGTTGTGCCTTCTTCGCCGGTGACGAAGTTCTTCGTGGTCTTCTTCAGGTAGTCGCGCATGGCGATCACGGGGAGGCCGCCCAGGGTCTTCGGCGGGTCGTTGCGCAGGCTGTTCATGATGGCGGCCATTTTGTCCTTGCCGTCCAGGCCGGGGAAGTTCTTGGAGATGTTGATGTCCTTGTAATAGCCCACCTGGGCGTAGAGTTCCTGCAGGCCGTCCCACAGGCTCATGCCCTTGGCTTTGTACCAGCAGACGGCTTCGCAGAGCGCCATGACGGCGGCGATGCCGTCCTTGTCGCGGCAGTACGGGCCGAAGGAGGAGCCGAAGCTTTCCTCAAAGCCGTACAGGTAGTCCACATCCGGTTCGGTCTGTTCCAGGTCGCGCAGCTTGCCGCAGATGTGCTTGAAGCCGGTCAGCGTCTCATAGAATCGCACGCCGTACTTGCGGGCGATCGCGCCGGCCATATTGGAAGTCACGATGGTGCTGATGAAGACGCTGTGCTCGTTCAGGCCGCGCGTTTCCCGAATGCCGCCGATCTCATAATCCGCCAGCAGGCAGCCGGTCATGTTGCCGGTCAGGCGCACGTAATCCTCGCCGTTCTTTAAGAATACGCCCAGCCGGTCCGCATCCGGATCGTTGGCGATAATGATGTCCGCGGACACCTTCCGGGCCAGCTTCAGCGCCAGTTCGAAGGCCTTGGGATCTTCCGGGTTCGGATAGCTCACCGTAGGGAAGTTGCCGTCCGGCTGCGCCTGCTCTTCCACCACGAACACGCGGGAGAAGCCCAGATCGTCCAGAATGCGCTTGGCCGGGATCAGGCCGGTGCCGTGCAGCGGCGTGTAGACCAGCGTGATATTGTCTTTTTCTTTCTCAATGGCTTCCGGATGACGGATCAGCTTCTTCAGTTCGGCAAAATAATGCTCGTCCACTTCCGGGCCGATAATGTGATACAGGCCGGCCGCTTTCGCCTCTTCCAGGCTCATGGTCTTCACATCGGAGAAGCTCGCGATCGCGTTCACTTCCGCGATAATATTCTCATCGTCCGGGATCGTGACCTGCGCGCCGTCGTCCCAGTAGGCCTTGTAGCCGTTGTAATCCGGCGGGTTGTGGCTGGCCGTGATGTTGATGCCGGCCGTGCAGCCCAGGTCGCGCACCGCGAAGCTCAGCATGGGCGTGGGATGCAGCACCGGGAAAATATAGATCGGGATGCCGTTCGCGCACAGCGTCAGCGCCGCCTCGCGGGCGAATTCGTCCGAGCGTCTGCGGGAATCGAAGGACAGGGCGACCCCTTTCTTCTGCGCGCCCTTTTTGATGATATAATTGGCCAGGCCCTGGGTCGCCTTCCTCACGGTATAGACATTCATGCGTCTGGTGCCCGCGCCCATCAGGCCGCGCATGCCGCCGGTGCCGAACTCCAGGTCTCCTTCAAAACGTTCCCGGATCGCGGCCTCATCGTTTTCGATCGCTCGTAATTCCGCTTTGGTGGCTTCGTCAAAAACAGGATCCATCAGCCACTGCTCAAATCTTTCTCGTGCGTTCATGTTCACCTCTTTCTTCCGGTCTTCCCGGCATATACCCTCGGGCAAAGTACAGTTAAAGTCCGTTTCTTTACAGTTTGATTTTAAGCCATTTTCTCTTGTGGATGCGCGTGTAATTCATGACCAGCCGGCACAGCTGGTCCAGCAGGATGGCGGCCCAGGCTCCGTACAGGCCCCAGCCCACCGGATAGGTGAGAAGGTAGCCGAACAGCGGCCGCACCAGCCCGACGCTCACCATGGCCGTCACCGCCGTAAAGCGGGTGTCGCCCGCGCCGCGCAGACAGCCGGTATAGATCACCTGAGACGTCTGGATATAGGTGATCACGGCGATGAAAAGCAGCACACGGCTCCCCATTTCCACGACCTCGGGCGTGGAGGAGTACAGTCCGATGATCTGCCGCCGCAGCAGCACCATAATCACACTCAGCATCACTGCTACAAAGAATACCACCCGCTGGCCGATATTGCAATACATGATAGCTTTATCCGGCCGTCTGGCGCCCAGGCTCTGGCCCGCGAGCGCGGTGGAAGCCACCTGGAAGCCGTCGCCGCAGCAGAACGACAGGCCCAGGAAATTCATGCAGGCGATATGCGTGGCATACGCCAGCGTATTCAAGTCCGCTACGATCCGGTTGAAAATAAAGAAGCCCGCGCGCATGCACAGCTGCTCCACGAGCGCGCTGCCCGCCACCTTCAGGATGGGCGCCAGCACCGCCCGGTCCGGTTTCCAGGGCGCCCGGCAGAAAAAGCTGATGTAATTCTTTTTCTGGAACAGCCGGGAGAGGGAAACCGCGAAGGATACGAACGCGCCGATCGCTGTCGCCAGCGCCGCGCCTTTCACCTCCAGCCGCGGGAACGGGCCGATGCCGTTGATCAGCAGATAGTTGAACAGAATATTGACCAGATTCCCGATGACGTTGCTGACCATCGAGATGCGCGAATTGCCGCTGCCCTTCTGCGCCGCGTTGATCGAGCCGTTCAGGCACTGGAATATGACGGAAATCGAAATAATCCGGAAATAGACGGCCGCATCGCCGATATAGTCATCCTTGGCGCCGGCCAGCCGCATGAACGGCTCCGCGAAGCGGTATCCCAGAAAGGAAAGGATCAGCACCAGGATCAGGCCCAGGATCAGGCCGCCGCGGGTGGCGTGATTGGCGCCTTCCCGGTTGTTTTCGCCCTTGCGGCGGGCCACCACCGCGGTGATGCCGACATTGAGCGCAAACAAAAAGCACATCAGAACGAATTTGAGCTGCTGCGTGATCCCGACGGCCGCGATCGCCGCATCGCCCAGCGAGGCCACCATCAGCGTATCCACCACGCCTACCAGTCCCACCAGGACCGCTTCGATCACGGAAGGCCAGGCAAGACGGAGGAAGGTCCCGTACATCTCCTTCTCCGGCGGCAGTTCTCCCCGGACGGGCTCGCCGTCCAGCAGGGATTGGGTGGAAAAAACTTTTAACATAGTGCTCCTTGCTGTGTTCCGAATAGTGCTGAACAGCATTATCTTACCCGTTTGCACGGAAAAATGCAATCCGGCACCGGTGTTTTTTCAAACAGAAAGCGGCGGGTTTCCCCGCCGCCGGGTCCTGCAGCCATGAAATTAACCTTTATCCCCCCGGATTATTCAAATTTTTCATGCCTTCTACGGAATCCGGTTGGTCTCGAAAAACTGATTCCAGACCGTCCAGATCTCGTCCACTTCCATTCCGAGTCGCCAGGCCGCGATTCCGGCCAGGCCGTAAGTACTGAGTCTGTCCAGGCGCAGTGACATAGATTCCACATCCTCGATCCAGATCCGCGCGGTCTCCCCATCCAGCGTGAATTCCGCATAGGACTGCCCCAGTTCCGTGTTCCACTGCGGGACCGCCTCGTACCGGTCCAGATAGGAGGATACCGAGTGCATGTCCAGCGGCGAACTGCTGGGCGTGCGGCCGCTTCCCACCCAGAGCCGGGTAAAGAACGGAACGCCGCAGATCAGCTTGTAGGCGGGGATCTGCTCCAGAGAGTCTTCCACGCCCCGGATCACGAAAGGAAGGGAGGCCGTGGAGCCGGCTTCCGAGCCGGCATAGTGCTCATCATAAGCCATCACGATCAGGTAGTCCGCAAAGACCGCCTGCTCGCGCCTGTCGTAGTGCGCCGTCCAGGCGGAAGGCACGTAGTTGTCCACGGAAAGGATCAGCCCTTCCTTGTGGCAAGCCAGGGACAGCTCCCGGATAAACTGCAGATAGCCGGGGCCTCCCGCCTCGGGCAGGCTTTCGATGTCCAGATTGATCCCGTCCGCCCCGCATTCCCGGAGCGTATCCATGAGGCCGTCGATAAGACGGCGTCTGATGCTGGTGACGTCAAAGACACGGCACAGGTCTTCCCCGTAAACGGCATGATCCATGTTGTTGAATAAAGCCCAGACCTTGACGCCGAGGCTGTGCGCGGTTTTCACATAATCCGCGGACGCCGAGGAATCAAAATTGCCCTCGCTGTCTTTCAGAAAGAGCCAGGTGGGCGAAACCACGTCCACCCCTTCCGCCCGGGCCAGGAGACGGCTCAGATCGCCGTTTTCCGCTTTGACTTTGACCTGATGCCACACCAGTCCGATATTCTCGACGGGTTCCGGCATGGTATAGACCGGTTCCGCATAAGGCGACGGATCATTCCGGATGACCGGATCGCTTACCTCTTCCTTGGAAACATAGCCCAGGATGCCGTCCGCCGTGCAGACGTAATCCCATTCCGCCTGTTCCTCCAGATACCAGAGGGGCTCTCCGGCCGCCGCTTCCGCCATGATCGGTTTGGTCAGGGAGGGGCCGGAGCGGATGGTGGCGGTCTGCACCGCCTGTACCTCGCCGTGGTCCCCGAAGACGGTCCGGATCACCAGATGCTGCGGATTTTCGTAAAGCTGCCACGTCATGGCCGTGTACTGCCGGACATAGCCCAGGTGCACGTATATGCCTCCGTTTTCCTCCAGCAGGACGGGCGCGTCCTCAAACCGGGAGCGCAGATCCGCTTCCCGGGTGCCGGAGGGGTGGGAATACAGCAGCAGCTTTTCTGTTTCATCATAGTAAAAGCGCTTGTTCAGTTTTTCCTTCAGATAGGTTACAGAAGTATAGACGACGCCGTCCCGAAGAAGAATATCTTCGTGGCTCAGCTGATTGTTGCATACCACGGCGAACGCGCCGTCGCGGGAGGCGAAATAATTCTCCAGATCCACGCGGAGCGTGCTGGGTTTGTTGTTCGTCAGCACGGCGATCAGCAGAAGGACAGCCGCTGCGGCAAGAGCGATGATGGTCGGTAAAACGGTTTTTTCTTTTTTCCTGCTTGAAGCCATGGGGTCCTCCTGTTTACAGGGGGATTATACCATAAAGGGGTCCGACTGTAAACCGGAAGGCCTCAATTCCGCTAACTCAGAAGGGTATTGCCATGGCGGGAATCGGTCAGGCTGATGCCCGCGAGGGATCCGTCTTCCGCGGTCAGGAAGGAACCCACCCAGTCCGCGTCTTCTCGTAAAAGCAGCGAACCGGCCAGTGTTTCGCCGGTCTGCGGAACTCCGTCCAGAAAGACGGTCCACCCGCTGGACAGGCAGGAAGCCAGTGCGTCCGTCAAGTCGTTGTTCCCGGTGTGACATATCAACTTTTTCTTCATGAACACGGCCTCTCCTCTCATCTCGTCCTGTCAGGACCTGTCTTAACTGTAGCAGGGTGCTGGAAGCGTGCATGCAACACCGCCACGGTTTTTGTGTCATTTCGACACAAAGGCGGGCGGGGTGTGCCAACAAAAAACCGGTCCCGCGGGACCGGTCATTTTTGAAGAGAGGATTTCTTACTCCGCTACCTCAACGATCTGTTTCTTGTTGTAGGAGCCGCAAGCCTTGCATACCTGGTGAGGTACCATCAACGCGCCGCATTTGCTGCATTTGACTAATGTAGGGTTGCTCATTTTCCAGTTTGCTCTGCGGCTGTCTCTTCTTGCCTTAGAGGACTTATTCTTGGGACAAATAGACATATGACCTTACCTCCTT
>CADBQE010000179.1 GCA_902796695.1 uncultured Lachnospiraceae bacterium | reverse complement strand
CGCCCAGGCACCGGCGGATGCCCTCCTCCTCTTCCGGGGTGATCGCGATATACTTTTTCAGGTCCTCCACCGTTTCCACGCGGTTGCGCACCTGCCATTTCCAGTCGTTCCACTGTTCTGCCGGGATGTCGGCAAATAATCCGTTGCGGGTCTGCATGATCTTCTCAGTCTCCTTTATCCTTTATACATACTTCCGGTCAAACAGGTCGCGGATCTTCTTGTTCTCGCGCAAAACATTCAGGGTGATCTCCGCGTGGTTCTTCGCATAGCCGTTGCCGACGATCATGGTGATGTCCTTGCCCACGCCTTCGGCGCCCAGCGCCGCACGGGTGAAGCTGGTGGCCATGGAGAAGAAATAGACCGTGCCGCCTTCTCTTACGGGCAGGATGGCGCTCATTTCACAGGCTTCCACGTTGACGCAGCTGATGGACAGGTCGTATTCCTTGCCGCCGTTCGCTTCCAGGGCCGCTTCCAGAACGGCAACGGGCTCGGTGGCGGAGGCGACGATGACCTTATGGTAAACGCCCAGTTCCATCAGGCCGGGCACCTGCTTCGGATTGCGGACCACGCCGACCACCAGGCCGTTCGGGCCGACCTTCTTCATGGCTTCATACGCGCAGAGCACGCCGGATTTGCCGTTGGCGCCGAGGATCAGCACGCTGTCACCTTCCTTGGGCAGACGGCGGGCCTGAGCGGGCGCGCCGGCCACATCCAGTGCGGCCAGCGCCAGCGCTTCGGACATGTCATCGGGCAGTTTGGCATACAGGCCGCTTTCGAACAGAACGGCCTGGCCGACGATATCCACGCGGTCGATGTCCTTATGGATGGCCAGGATCTTGTCGATCTTGAGGGGGGTCAAGGACAGGCTGACCAGGGAAGCGATCTTATCGCCCACCTTCAGGTCGCGGTCCTTTAAATCATCGCCGATATAGGCGACTTTGCCGATGAACATGCCGCCGGAGCCGGTCACGGGGTTCTGCTGCTTGCCGCGCTCGGCCACGATGCCCATGATCATTTCACCGATCTTCTTCTCGTCGCCGCCGCAGACCTCGGAGATCTGGGTGAAGGACGCGGAGTCGATGTTCAGGGAGGTCACGTCGCAGATGATCTCGTTGGAGTAATGCTTGGTCATATCGTTGTCGACCTTCCAGGCCGCCTGGGTCAGGACGCCTTTCGGTTCGATCACGCGGTGGGTGCCGTATTTATTGCCTTTTAACTGTTCCATGATGAATTCCTCATTTCGTTTTTTGTATGATTCGGGATGCGGGCCGATGGCACATCGGCCCCTACGATAATTCCCGGCGGGATGCGGGCCGATGGCACATGGCCCCTGCGGTAATTTCCGGACGGGGCGGGGTTACAGGTTCAGGATGCGGCGGGCTTCGGCGGGGTCTGCGATCTCGCGGCCCAGTTCTTTTGCCAGGCGGACGACTTTGGCGACGAGTTCGCCGTTGCTGCGGGCAAGAACGCCCCGTTCCAGATACAGGTTGTCCTCAAAGCCGACCCGGACGTTGCCGCCCATCACGATCGCGGCCGCGGCCATGGGGAAGGCCGCGCGGCCGATGCCGGTGGCGGTCCAAGTGCTGCCGGCCGGAATATTCCGCACCAGCCAGGCCAGATTTTCCACCGTTGCGGGCGTGCAGCCCGGAACGCCCAGCACGAAATTGAACTGCATCGGATCGCCGGGGACCAGGCCTTTGCGGGCCATGGTCAGGATCGTGTCCAGATGGCCCATTTCGAAGCATTCGTACTCCGGCTTGATGTGGTTTTCCAGCATCCGCTTTCCGAACGCGCGCATGACGGGCATGGTGTTTTCAAAGACATCGTCGCCGAAATTGCAGGTGCCGCAGTCCAGCGTGGCCATTTCGGGGAAAAGCTCCGTCGGCTGCAGGCGCTCTTCCGCGCTCATGCCTACGGCGCCGCCGGTCGAAGGGATCAGGATCACGTCCGGGATCTCTTTTTTAATGGCGTCGATGCATTCGCGGAAGCGTTCCCGGTCCTGCGTGGGCGTGCCGTCGTCCCGGCGCACGTGCAGATGCACGATCGCGGCGCCGGCGTCATAGGCGCTTTTCGCTTCCCGGACGATCTCCTCCACCGTATAGGGCACGGCGGGGTTCTGTTCCTTGGTCACTTCCGCGCCGCAGATCGCGGCTGTGATGATGAGTTTTTCCATTTACTGATTCCCCCGCTGCTTGTCTTTCGGAACAACGCAGGTCCCGCTGGCCCGGCAGACCACGATCGGCTCCGCCAGCACGTCGCAGGCGGACTCATTGATGTCCGGGCGGGGTACGATCACCTTCCGGGCTTCGAAAACCATTTTCCGGGAGGTGTTCCCCACATGGACGATCTCCCCTTCCGCCTCGATGTAATCTCCGGCAAAGACGGGCGCCAGAAATTCCACGTTGTCATAGGCACAGAACAGGCCTTCGTCCCCGTCATGGCGGATCAGCAGTTCCGTGGCTACGTCTCCGAACAGATGGAGCATATGCGCTCCGTCCACCAGATTTCCGCCGTAATGAGCATCTTCGGCTCCCATGCGGACGCGAATAAGTGACTTCATATGATTCCTCCCTAAAAAACAAGCGCTGACCGGGAAAACTTCTCGGATAGCGCTTCATGATCAGACATGACAGGAACTGGCGCTGGGCCCGGTTCCCAGAGAGCGGCATCGGCAGGCCGCTTCCCTTCGGCAGAACACCCCTTCGCCTTCCTCCGGCATTGCCTGATGCCATTGAAAGAAAGCTACCCTGTGTTCCGCGCCTCTATCGGTATATTCGGTTGTACCTGACTGAAACGGCAGCACGCTGCCTGTCCGTCCCTATTATAGTAAAAATGAGAAATATTGCAAGTGATTTTTGTGTCAAAAGCGGGAAAAACAGCGAAATATGTCAGGCCGCCATCTTTCTTTTTTCCAGCCGCATCCGCAGCGTATCTTCGTCCAGGCAGCCCAGTTCGAACAGTTCATACTGCAGGGCGGCATATTCCCGGTACGCTTCTTCGCGGGACTTCAGGTCTTTGGCCGGGCCCAGCAGGCCGAAACAGACCAGCGCGTAAAGCGCGGCGAAGCCGAAGCCCTTCAGCACGTCAAAAATGACCAGGCGCGAATTCACGGATACGGAGATATACGCGCCCCAGGCGCCGAACAGAAGCACGGGGAGCGTCACGATGGGAAACCATCTGCTCTTCTTTCGCAGGAAAGCCGCCGCAGCCGTCGCCAGCACCAGCAGCCCGCCCGCAAGCGGGAAGATCCAGGTATAATCCGTCTGCTTCCCGCCGCCGCGGCTGTTGACCAGGCGGATATGATACGCTTCCGAAAAGAGCAGAACCGCCAGCGCCGTCAGCAGCAGTGCGGCCGTCAGAAACAGCAGGCGGCCTCTGCGGCGTGCGCGGGCAAAGGCTTCGTCTTCCCCTTCAAACACGGGCAGCGGTTCCCGGCCAAAGCGCGCGAGTGTATCCCGGATCCCGGCGGGGATGCCTTTTTTCCGTGCGCGCCTGAGCGCCCGCTTCCGCTCCGTGGGAAATTCCGTATAAAAGAGCTCATCGCCCAGGATAAAGTGCTGATTGTTGAGGTCCCGGCGGCCCACGAAATAGGCAGTCGGGAAGAGCAGCAGCGTCAGGTAGGAAAGGAACAGCGGGACGCACCAGGCTCCGGTCCTGAGCAGGATCATCATGGCCACGTAGAAAACGGCCGGGGCGGTGAAGCCGATGGCCAGCAGCAGGGGCAGGATCCCCAGGATGCCGGCGCTTCTTTGCCGTTTGGTCCGGGCAGCGGTTTTCGGTTTTGTGCGGTCTGTCATGACAGGATCTCCTCCGGCAGGCCCAGAAGCCGGCAGATCGCCAGCGCGTCCCGCGGGCATTCCGTTCCGGGCTTCACTTCGATCAGGCCGTAGTCCATGGCGTCTTCGATCAGGCGCAGGCCGTCGCGGCCCCGGACGGAAGAAGTCCAGGCGGATTCTTCCCGGCGGGACAGCCCCCGCACCTGATAATGGCGCACGGCGCCTTCCGCCGCGCCGTCATAGTGCGTAGCCAGCAGCGTTACGGCGTTTTTATCCGACAGATAGCGGACGGTCCCGCGCGCGATCTGTGCGCCTTCCCGGGCATTCGTGCCGCGGGCCAGTTCATCCATCACGATCAGGGACAGGCCGCCTTCCCGCAGGCCGTCCAGCGCTTCTTTTAAGCGCAGGATCTCTCCGCCGAAACTGGAAAGGCCCTGCGAAGCATTGGAAAAATCGCGGTTGATCACTTCAATGCGTTCAAAAAGCGGGACCCGGGCATTTTTCGCAAAGACAAAACAGCCGCTTAAAGCCAGTGCGGCATTGAGCAGCGCCGTTTTCAGCGCGATGCTCTTCCCGCCCATGTTTGCCCCGGTCAGGACGGTGACGCCGCGGGACAGCGTCACGGTGATCGGAGTAAATCCGCGCCCGCGCTCCGCAAGCGCCGCGGCCACCTGCGGATGGACCGCCTCTTCCAGGATCAGATCCTCGCCGCCCATTTCCGGCCGGCGGCAGTGAAAGCGTTCCGCCAGAACAGCTTTCGCAAGATCCGCATCCAGACGGCCGGCGGCTTCCGCGTTCCGCTTAAGGAGAGGCAGATACGGCCGCAGCGCGCAGCTTAAGGAAAGATAGATCTCCTTCAGCGCATCGTCTTCGCGGCACGCGGCTTCCCGGCGCTTTTCCATGAGCGCCGGCCGGTCCTCATCCGGCGCCGTCCTGATCTGCCGCTCGAGCGCTCTTTTATCGGCCCGGGCTTCGCGCAGTGCCGGGGTCCGGTCGTCTTCGATATAAAAACCGGCATGGCCGCTTTCCGCGGGATCCAGGATCCGCAGCGCGTCATCCACCGGTTCCAGGCGGGTCCCGGTCAAAAAGAGGAAGCCCGGCAGGCGTTCCGCCAGTGTTTTCAGTTCCCGCATTCTGCGGCAGAAAGCGGACAGCTCAAATAATTCCACCTCGGTCAGCGCCTGCGTCATGCCGTTGGCGAAGGTGCCGGAAAGGTCCTTCAGTTCGCTCAGGGCATGCTGCAGGTCCGCCGCTGCGGGGCCTGCGGTTTTAAGCGCTTCGCACAGCAGCGCGATGTTGT
>CADBQE010000178.1 GCA_902796695.1 uncultured Lachnospiraceae bacterium | reverse complement strand
GGCGAAAAGATCGGCTACAAGATCCGCGAAGACCAGAACATGAAGATCCCCTACATGCTCATCGTCGGCCAGAAGGAAGAAGAAGACGGTACCGTCTCCGTCCGCTCCCGCTCCGCCGGCGACCTCGGCAGCAAACCCCTCGCCTCCTTCCGCGAAGAAATCCTTCAGGAAGTCGCCGCCCGCAGCCGCTGAAACGTGACAGGGGGACGGTTCTTTTGTCACGTTTTGTGACCCGCTATCCGCCGCGGGCCGATTACAAATCGGCCCCTACGATGTGACAGGGGGACGGTTCTTTTGTCACGTTTTTTGGCCCTTGTCCTGCGGGCTGCTGACACACAAGGTGAATTGCCGCACAGCGGCAAGAGAGGGCGGCCTGGGCCGGCGGCCCCTACATTGGATGGGGCAGGGCGTGACAGGGGGACGGTTCCTTTGTCACCTTTTCGACCGCCCCCGGCGCCGCGCTTTCGCGCTGAAGACGCCGGGAAATGACTGGACAATTCCGGAGTGAAAAATGGATAAAGTATTACTGATCAACGGTTCCCCTCACGCGCAGGGCTGCACCTGGACCGCCCTTCACGAAGTGCAGAAGACCCTGGAGCAGGAGGGCGTCGAAACGACGCTGCTGCAGGTGGGACACCGGGCCGTGCGCGGATGCGTGGCCTGCGGGTTCTGCAATTCGAACGGGCGGTGCGTGTTTGACGACGACCCGGTCAACGAGGCCGCGCGCCTGTTTGAAGCCGCGGACGGCCTGATCGTGGGCAGCCCGGTGTATTACGGCTCGCCGAACGGCACGCTGCTGGCTTTCCTGGACCGGCTGTTCTACAGCACGCCCTTCTCCAAGCACATGAAGATCGGCGCCAGCGTCGTGAGCTGCCGCCGCGGCGGAAACACGGCCAGCTTCGACGTGCTGAACAAATATTTCACCATCAGCGGCATGCCGCTCGCTTCGTCCACCTACTGGAACCAGATCCACGGCTGCACGCCCGAACAGGCCCGGAAGGACCTGGAAGGCCTCAGGACCATGCGGAAGCTGGGCCGGAACATGGCCTTCCGGATCCGCGCCGTGAAGGCACAGGCGGAAAAGGAAGGACTGCCGCTGGAGGAGCACAAGGAATTCACCAGCTTCATGGATGTAAAGGAATAAGAAAATGGCTGAAAAAAAGATCATCCTGACCGGGGACCGGCCCACTGGCCGCCTGCATCTGGGCCACTATGTCGGCTCCTTAAAGCGCCGCGTGGAGATGCAGAATTCCGGCGAATATGACCAGATCAATATCCTGATCGCGGACGATCAGGCCCTGACGGACAACGCCGACAACCCCGGCAAGATCCGGGACAATATCATTCAGGTCGTCCTGGACTATCTGTCCGTGGGCATCGATCCGGCCCGGACCACCATCTGCGTCCAGTCCGCGCTGCCGGCCCTGCATGCACTCACCTTCTATTATCTGAACATGGTGACGACCGCCCGCCTGTCGCGCAACCCCACCGTCAAGGCGGAGATCCAGATGCGCGGCTTTGAGGACGAAGGCCTGCCCGCAGGCTTCTTCACCTACCCGGTCTCGCAGGCGGCGGACATCACGGCGTTCAACGCGACCGTCGTGCCCGTGGGCGAGGACCAGCTGCCCATGATCGAGCAGACCCGCGAGATCGTGGAAAAATTCAACCGCATCTACGGCGAGACCCTGGTGCTGCCCAAGGCCGTGATCCCGGAAAACGCGGTCCAGCGACGCCTGCCCGGCGTGGACGGCAGCGCGAAAATGAGCAAGTCGCTGGGCAACGGCATCTATCTGTCGGATTCCGCGGCGACCGTGAAGAAGCTGATCAACGGCAAAATGTTCACGGACCCGCAGCACCTGCGGATCGAAGACCCGGGCCATCTGGAGGGCAACGTGGTGTTCACCTATCTGGATGCCTTCTCCCGTCCGGAGCATTTCGCGGAATTCCTGCCGGATTACGCGAACCTGGACGAAATGAAGGAGCATTACAAGCGGGGCGGCCTGGGCGACGGCACCTGCAAGAAATTCCTGATCAATGTGCTGAACGAGCTGATGGATCCCATCCGCGCCGAACGCGCCCGCTGGGAAGCCGATCTGGATACCGTTTACGATATCCTGCGGGAAGGCACCGCCCGCGCCAGGGAGATCACCGACGAGACCCTGGCCCGCGTGCGCCACGCCATGCGCATCGATTATTTTGAGGATTGCTCGATCCTGGACGAATGGAAAAAACTGCTATGAAGATCACGTTTTTAGGGGCCGATCATGAAGTGACCGGCTCCATGACTTATCTGGAGGCCGGCGGCAGCCGCATCCTGGTGGACTGCGGCATGGAACAGGGCCGGGACATGTTCGTAAACCAGACGCTGCCCATCGGCGCGGATCAGGTGGACGCGGTCTTCCTGACGCACGCGCACATTGACCACTCCGGCAACCTGCCGCTGCTGTACAAGCAGGGCTTCCGGGGGCCGGTCTACGCCACGGAGGCGACGACGAATCTGTGCCGCATCATGCTGATGGACTCTGCCGCCATTCAGGAATCCGAAGTGGAGTGGCAGAACCGCAAGAATGACCGCGCCGGCCGCGCGCCGGTGGAGCCGCTCTATACGAAAGAAGACGCGGCCGGTGTTCTTGGCCGCTTTATCCCGGTCCCGTTCGGGGAAAAGAAGCAGGTAGAGGAGAACGTGACGGTGCGCTTCGGCAATGCGGGCCATCTGCTGGGCGCCTCGCATATCGAGCTGTGGCTCACGGAAGACGGCGTGACGAAGAAGATCGTTTTCAGCGGCGACGTGGGCAATTCCGACCGCCCGCTGATCAGCGACCCCCAGCCCGTGGACGAGGCGGATTACGTGGTGATCGAATCCACCTACGGCGACCGTCTGCATGAGCCGCACGAAGGCTCCGACGCCTATGTCCTGCAGCTGGCCCGCGCCATCGAGAAGGTGCTGGGCCGCGGCGGCAATCTGGTGATCCCGTCCTTCGCGGTGGGCCGTACGCAGGAGATCCTTTATTTCATCCGGCAGATCAAGGAAGACAATATGATCCCGTCGCTGCCGCATTTCAAGGTGGTGCTGGACAGCCCGCTGGCCGTGGAAGCCACGGCGGTGTTCCAGCAGACGCCCCGGGATTATTTCAACGAGGACGCGCGCGCGTTGCTGGACGCGGGCATCAACCCGGTCTTCTTTGACGGCCTGGAGCTGTCGGTGTCCTCCGAAGAATCCAAGGCGATCAATATGGATCCGGAACCGAAGGTGATCATCTCCGCGAGCGGCATGTGCGAAGCGGGCCGGATCCGCCATCACTTAAAGCACAACCTCTGGCGCCCGGAATCCGGGGTGCTGTTTGTGGGATATCAGACGGCGGGCACGCTGGGCCGCTATCTGCTGGACGGCGCCGATATGGTGAAGCTGTTCGGCGAAGAAATCGCGGTGCAGGCCGAGCTTCTGACCATGCAGGGCATCAGCGGCCATGCGGACCGGAACGGTCTGGCCGCCTGGCTGAACAGCCTGGGGACCAAACCGGACCGCGTGTTCGTCAACCACGGCGAAGCGGCTTCCTGCGACAGTTTTGCCCTGTATCTGCACGAAGAATTCGGCTATGATACGGCGGCGCCCTACAGCGGATCGGTCTATGACCTCATCACCGGCGATGCGCTGGTGCAGGCCGTGGGCATCCCCGTAGAGAAGGAAGATAAGGGCAGGGAAGCGAAGGCCGGCGAAACGGGTGCGCCGTCCCTGTTTAAATCCCTGCTGGCGGCGGGCGAGCGCCTGCTGTCCGTGATCGGGACCATGAAGGAACGGGGCGACAAGGAGATCAGGAAGATGATCTCGGACATCGACAGGCTGATCAATAAATACAAAAAGTGAGAAGGACAGGCCGACGGATCTGCCGGCCCGGGACATACCCGTCATGAAAACAGATTTTGACCGGAAAATGCAGGAGATCATCGCCGGGCTGGATCCTGAGGATCCGCCCCGGCTGCTGCTGCATTCCTGCTGCGCGCCGTGCTCCAGCTCCGTGCTGGAGCAGCTGGCCGGCCCGTTCCGGGTGACGGTGCTGTATTACAATCCGAATATTTATCCGCGGGAAGAGTATGAGTTCCGCAAAGCGGAGCAGCAGGAATTCATCCGCACTTACCCTTTTGCGAATCCGGTGGATTTCCTGGACTGCGAATACGAACCGGCGCAGTTTTATGAAGCCGTGAAGGGGCTGGAGCGGGAACCGGAGCGCGGCGGCCGCTGCACGGTCTGCTACCGGCTGCGGCTGGCCCGCACGGCGCGGGAAGCCGCAAAGGGCGGATATGACTTCTTTGCCACGACGCTGACGCTGAGCCCCTTAAAGGATCCGCTGCGGCTCAACCGCATCGGGCAGGAGGAAGCGGACCGCCTGGCGGAGGAAAACGGTCCCGCCGCGCCGCGCTGGCTGCCTTCGGACTTCAAGAAGCGGAACGGGTATCTCCGCTCGCTGGAGATCACGCGTTCCTGCGGCATGTACCGCCAGAACTACTGCGGCTGCGAATTTTCGCTGCGGACGGAAAGAGGAGAGGACGTATGACCTATTTCGGGCGGTTTTATCTGGACAGGGAAAAAGATATTGCGGTGGAGCTTTACCGGGACGGCGATGCCATGGAATACCGCCTGCGCACGCCCAACCACCACAGCGGCAACCTGATCACCAATCTGGCGCGCGTGTGCGGCGCCGAACTGAAAGACGAAGCGGAAACGGGACTGAAAGTGATGACGGGACCCGTTTTTTCCTATATTGACGGGGAAAACCGTCAGGTCTTCATCCTGCGTCTGGGCAAAACCAAGGTCGCCAATATCTATCCGGACGGCACCATCGAGCGGAAGGCCGCGGTGCCGGCCATCGCCAAGACGCTGATGAGCCAGACCAAGGACTACCGCCTGGACCTGTACCGGACGCTGGTCAAGACCTATATCCTGAGCGAATGCAAATTCCGGACGGACCTGCATACGCATATGAATGCGATCCTGGAGCCGGACACGCTGATCGCGCTGGGGATCGCCCACCAGATCCGCTACCCGCTGTACTATATTAAAAAGCTGGGGCTTGAGCTGACGGAAGCGCAGCGGCGGACGATGGAAGAGCGGCGCGCGCGGGCGGAAGAAACGCTGGATCTGAGCGGCCTTGCGGGCAAATACCGCGACCGGCGCATCGACGACAACTGCTTTATCAATATCGCGGAACTGCTGCTGAACGGCCCGGAGGCGGCGGAGCGGAATATCGCGAAAATCCGGGCCTCGCTGGCAGTCCTGAAGGACGGCCAGGCTGTTTTCTCCAATCTGGAGCGGGTGTATCTGTACCGCTATGTTTTTACGCGCGGCGTGCCCGCGGGGGATCCGATGCCGGGAACGGAACTGGCGGAAAAGATCGGGACGATCCCGGATCCGGACATCCGCCGGACCGCGGAACGGGTCCTGAAGGACCGCCGCAGCAGAGCATATAGCGCCAATACGCTGTTCCAGGACAAGCTTCTCTGGATCGCGCGCAGCTACGCGGCGGCCGGCGTCCGGTACGCGGAGATCTCCGATACCGCGCTCGCCAAAGCGGGCGAAGCGCCTGCCCGGCTGGCCCAGATCCACGGAGTGCTGCCCGCCGCGGCGCGGGAGACCGGGGTGACGCTGCGCTTCCTGGCGGGGATCCGCCGCACGCCGCTGACCATCGTCAGGGACCAGGTCCCGCCGCAGGATTATCTGCAGGAAAACATCCGCACGCTGGAAGCGGTCGCGGAGGACCCGTATGTGGCCGGCTGCGATATCCTGGGTGAGGAGATCAACGACATCATGCAGCTGAAGCCGCTCATCGGGCGGCTGACGGCGCTGGCGGGCCGCATCCCCGGCTTTGTGATCCGGATCCACGCGGGGGAAAGCGACAGCCTGCGGGGCAATGTGGCCGGGAGCCTGCGCTGCGTTAAGGAATCGCTGGCGCCGGGGCAGCCCATGCCGGCCCTGCGCATCGGCCACGGCCTGTATACACGCAATTTAAAGAGTGCGGGCGGCCGGGCGCTGTTAAAAGACCTGAAAGAAAACGGGGTCGTACTGGAATTCCAGATCAGCTCCAACGTGCGGCTCAATAACCTGAGCCGCGTGGAAGACCATCCGCTGAAGCAGTATCTGCAGGCCGGTGTGGCCTGCGTGCAGGGCACCGACGGCGGCGCGCTGTACGGGACCAATTCCATCGATGAGGAACTGGCGCTGGAGCGCATGCTGGGGCTTTCGGCCGAAGACCTGAAAGCCATGTGCCGGGCCGAGGAGAAGGTCAGGGAAGCGGGGGAGGCGGCGTTCCGCCTGAAGAAGGAACGCCTGCACCGGGCCCTGGAAGGCCGCAGTCTGACCGACTATTATGAAAGCCGGCTGCGGGAGGAATCCGGACGGCGGCTGCTGATGCCGGCGGAAAAGCGTCTGGCCGCCGCCGACGTGCTGCGGGACCGCATCCGGCCGCTGCCCGCGGATAAGTTCCCGGTGATCCTGGCGGGCGGCAGCTTCAACAGCGACCGCCGCCGCACGCCGCTTAAGCCGGAATATCTGAAACTGCTGGATGATCTGCTGGAGAGTCTGGATCCGGAGAAAGTCTGCTTCGTGATCGGCCACAAAATGAATGCATACGAGCGGGCACTGACGGAGAAAAACGCCGGCCGCTTCGAGATCTATGCCGTCGTCCCCACGCTGCTGACGCCGCGCGAGGCCGCCGCGGTCCGCCGCGCGGGCGTATCCGTCCGCGTCTCGATCGAGCCCTACGGCCCGGGCCTGTATAAGAGCATCGCCTACGAGATCTTCAAGAACCGCGAATCCGTCCTGCTGGCCCTGGACGGC
>CADBQE010000177.1 GCA_902796695.1 uncultured Lachnospiraceae bacterium | reverse complement strand
GAATATCTGGCGGAATTCGGCGACAAGCAGGGCCCGTATATCTATCTGATCGTTGCGACCGGCAATATCTATGAAGATATCACGCAGGCGAAAGCCGCCGCCAAACAGGGTGCGGACGTGATCGCCGTGATCCGCACCACCGGCCAGAGCCTGCTGGACTTCGTGCCTTACGGTGCCACCACGGAAGGCTTCGGCGGCACCTACGCCACCCAGGAGAACTTCCGCCTCATGCGCGCCGCCCTGGACGAAGTGGGAGAGGAGCAGCACCGCTATATCCGTCTCTGCAACTACTGCTCCGGCCTCTGCATGCCCGAGATCGCGGCCATGGGCGCGCTGGAGCGCCTGGACGTGATGCTGAACGACGCGCTGTACGGCATTCTGTTCCGCGACATCAATATGCAGCGCACCATCGTGGACCAGTATTTCTCCCGCGTAATAAACGGCTTTGCCGGCGTGATCATCAACACCGGCGAGGACAACTATCTGACCACGGCCGACGCCTATGAAGAAGCGCATACCGTGCTGGCCAGCCAGTTCCTGAACGAGCAGTTCGCGCTGCAGGCCGGCCTGCCCGAGGAGCAGATGGGCCTGGGCCACGCCTTCGAAATGGATCCGGACCTGCCCAACGCCTTCCTGTATGAGCTGGCGCAGGCACAGATGGCCCGCGAGATCTTCCCGAAGGCGCCGCTTAAATACATGCCGCCCACCAAATTCATGACCGGCAACATTTTCCGCGGCCACGTGCAGGATGCGCTGTTCAACATGGTGACCATCCTGACGAACCAGAAGATCCACCTGCTGGGCATGATGACGGAAGCCATCCATACGCCGTTCATGAGCGACCGCGCGCTGGCCATTGAAAACGCGCAGTACATTTTCCGCACCATGGCGGACCTGGGCGAAGATATCGAATACAAGAAGGGCGGGATCATCCAGAGCCGCGCGGCGGAAGTGCTGAAGAAAGCGGCGGACCTGCTGGGCGAGATCGAGCGCATCGGCCTGTTCGCCACCCTGGAAAAAGGCGTCTTTGCGGACATCAAGCGCCCGCTGGACGGCGGCAAGGGCCTGGACGGCGTTGTGACCAAATCCGACCGCTATTTCAATCCCTTCATTGAGGAAATGAGGAAGGAGGCACGCGCATGAGTTCGGGACTGTATGATATGTCCGCCAAGGACTTTGACAAGACACTGGACCTGTCCGCTATCAAACCGTACGGCGATACCATGAACGACGGCAAAGTGCAGATGTCCTTCACCCTTCCCGTGGCCAACAACGACCGCGGCATGGAAGCCGCGCGTATCCTGGCCAAGAAGATGGGACTGACCGAGCCGAACGTGGCCTATGCCCGGACGCTGGACGCGGAATTCACGTTCTACGTAGTGTACGGTTCCTGCACCCATACGGTGGATTACAACAATATCAAGATCCAGGCCATCGAGGACGTCTCGATGGAAATGGATGAAGTGGATGAGTATATCAAGGAGCACATCGGCCGCAAGATCGTGGTGCTCGGCGCTTCCACCGGCACGGACGCCCACACCGTGGGCATCGACGCGATCATGAACCGCAAAGGCTTTGCGGGGCATTACGGCCTGGAACGCTATGAAATGATCGAAGCGCTGAACATGGGCGCCCAGGTCCCCAACGAGGAATTCCTGGCCAAGGCGAAAGAGATCCATGCGGACGTGCTGCTGGTGAGCCAGACCGTCACCCAGAAGAATATCCACATCATCAACCTGACCGAACTGATTGAACTGGCGGAAGCCGAAGGCCTCCGCTCGAAATGCGTCATGTGCTGCGGCGGCGCCCGTATTACCCACGAGCTCGCCAAGGAACTCGGCTTTGACGCCGGCTTCGGTCCCGGCAAATTCGCCAACGACGTCGCCACGTTCTGCGTCAAGGAAATGGTGCGCAGAGGCATGAAATAGGAGAAACGCGGCAAAAAGGAACGGGAGCGGAGGAATACCTGCCGCTCCCGTTTTCGTTATTGCTGCCGCTGTGGATCAGTCTTCCAGCTCCACGATCATTTCCACTTCCACGGGCGCGTTCCCGGGCAGGGCGTACACGCCGACGGCGCTGCGGGCGGCGACGGCTTTTTCCCCGAAAATTTCCTGCAGGAAGAGGGAAGCCCCGTCAAGCGCCTTGGGCTGGGCCGTAAAGCCTTCGCCGCTGGCGATGAAGCCGGTGACCTTGACGATCCGCTTGACCCGGTCCAGGCTGCCGGCCGCGGAGCGGATGATGCCCAGGCAGTTGAGCGCGCAGATGCGGGCGGCGGCCTGCACTTCTTCCAGCGAAAGGTCGGTGCCGGCTTTGCCGGTATACTGCAGCACGCCGTCCTTGCGGGGCGTCTGGCCGGCGGTGTAAAGGATATTGCCGCAGATCACGCCAGGGGTATAAGCGCCCTGAGGACGGATATTGTCCGGCAGTTCCAGTCCGAGTTCTCTGATCTTTTCTTCAGCTGTCATGATCGTTCTCCTGTTTTCTGTATGATTGGATTTTACATGGAAAAGCGGAAAAGCGGAAAAGCCGGCTGATCCGCAGCCGGCCTTCCGGGTCTTTATTTTCTGTCAGTGCTTGCGGTAGCGCTCCATCAGCACCATCAGCCGCTTGATGGCCGCCACGGCATTGTCGTGGTCCTGCGAGAAGTTGATGCGGAACTGGTGCAGGAACTGCGGTCCGAATTCGGT
>CADBQE010000176.1 GCA_902796695.1 uncultured Lachnospiraceae bacterium | reverse complement strand
TGCTGGGGCTTCATGGACGAGGTTTATATTGACGTCGCCTACGGCAGTGCGGACGATTTCGTTCTGCTCTCCGATCTGGTGGAAGAAGGAAAAGCAACCGCGGAGCAGCAGGAGGCGTACACGCTGCTGCGGCAGATCTCGGAAAGCCTGAAGGGACGGGAGTATGAACCGAATTATAATGCGGAGTCCTACCGGGACAAAGTAATCGGTGAGATCGATTTCGGGCGTCTGTATGACATGACGAATGATCTGATGAATAACATATGGCCGGAGGATTATTACCTGCCGATACAGGACATCCCGCCGGAAAGCCTGCCTCTCTTCGAAGGGAGCACGGAGAATGAGATTCCGGCTCCGCCGGCGTCCCATACGCAGGAAACCGCGCCATGATGATCATCACCCGTTTGCGGAAAAGTTATCCAGGACAGCCGCCGACGCTGCGCGACGTCGATCTGCGCCTGGCCGATACCGGCTTTTACCTTCTCCTGGGCGAAAGCGGCAGCGGCAAAACGACCCTGTTGAATATTCTGGCCGGCATGCTGACCTTTGAAGAGGGAAGCGTTGCGTGGCAGGGGGAAGCGTTTGACCGTCAGCTGCCGGAAATGCTGCGCGGCGAGGCGGAATATATTACGCAGGAACCCTTCTTTGCGGATTTCTTAAGCACTTTTGACAATCTGAAACTGCTCGGTGCTTCCGATGAAGTGACCGCGGGGATCCTTTCCCGCTTCGGCCTGGCCGAAAAGAAGGATCAGCTGCCGACTACGCTTTCCGGCGGAGAACGGCAGCGGCTGGCATTAGCCAGGGCGCTCTTAAAAGGCCGGAAGATTCTGCTGCTGGATGAGCCGACGGCGGCGCTGGATGACGGAAATAAGCGGAAAATATTCGAACTGCTGAAGGATCTGTCCGGGGAGATCCTGATTCTGTGCGCCACGCACGATCCGGATGCCGAAGCCTATGCAGACACCGTGCTGCGGTTTGATAAAGGAGCCGGGAGAGTGACATCCTGCCCTTCCCCCGATGCGGCGGAACCGGCCGCTCCTTCGTCGGGCGGATCCTTCGCGTCACCTTCGGCGGCCTCCGCCCCGGCGGCGGGAAGAGAACGGGACCGCATCGCTTATTATTATCTCAAAAAATGGTTTCGTTCCGGGCGGCGGGAGAAATTTTCCCGCTTCTGCTTTATCTTTTTCCTGACACTGGTTCTCTGTCTTGTCTGCCTGGCGGATACCCCGTCGCATAAAAGCGACGTGACCATGGCAAACCTGTACCATCTGAACATGCTGAAGCTGACCCTGCACGGGGAGCTGGATGTGAAAACCGTCCTGCCGGAGGACGCCCGGCTGCGGGCGCTGGTTTTAAGTTACAGCGGCAGCTGCCCGGACGGGATCGATCATTCTCCGGATGTTATCATGTATGAAACGCCGGATTATGAATTGACCTTCCATGTTCTGCCGGATGATCCTTCGCTTTGCCGCATCAGCGGTCAGCTCCGGTACGGCAGCTGGTTTACCGGCCCGGATCAGATCATCCTTTCTCCCGCGATGGCGGAAAGGCTGCCCGGGCGGCCGGAAAAGCTGATCGGCAGCACCATAAACCGCAAGCTGTATAAGCGGGGAAATGTAAAACTGACGATCGTCGGCATTACGGAGGACCTGAACGACGCAGCCAGGGTCTATCTGGATGCGGCAGGCGTATCTCAGATAGACTACGGAAAAAATGTCGACCCCGAAAATGAGCGGGATCTGTATTACGCGAGTGCCTCCACGCTTGACTGCTACCGGGAGGATGAAAGCTTCTATTCCGACAGCGGCGGCTGGCAGCAGGTTTACTATCTGTACTTTCGGGATTTTGCCGCGATGGATTCCTATTATCGCGACTTTGCCGGCAAACTGAGTGAAAAATACGGCAGCAGTCTGCGCCTGGAAAAGGCCGGCCTGCCGATCAACTATGAACTCCGCTGGCCCCTCATTTCGAGGATCCTGCTGCCTTCCGCCGCGCTCGCAACGCTGCTCACGGGGCTGTTTTACGGGGTGCTGCGCCGTACGGAATTCTTGTACGGCAGCCGTTTTGCAGCGGTGTTTGAGTACGCCGGCTTCGAAAAAAAGAAGCTGCTGCGGCAGCTTACGGGCTTGTCCCTGCTGGAGCTGGCAAAACAGCTGCTGGCTGCGGCGGCCCTGACGGCCGTTCTGACGGTGACAGTGAACCTGATCAACCGCAGAAACTTTTTGCTGCCTCTGGAAATCTTCAGTTACAATCCATGGCTGACAGCCGTCTTTATCTTCCTGCTTTTCGGCATGGCCTGGCTGGTGCTTCATGTGACTTTCCGGCGCTTCCGCTCCGGGAACTGGTATGAGCTGTTGATGGCCGCCCGGGATCTTCTGTAGGGGAGGTGCGGCATGGAAATTCGTCTGGAAAACGTCTCGAAAAGGTATGACCGGCCGGTCCTGCAGTCATTAAATTACCGCTTTGAAAGCGGCAGGCTGTATGTGATAAAAGGCGTAAGCGGCTGCGGAAAAAGCACGCTCCTCAACATCATCGGCGGCGTGGAAAAAGAATATGAGGGCAATGTCATTCATGAGCCGCCAAAACTGCGCAGCGCCTATATTTTCCAGCGCAGCCTGCTGCTCGCTTCTTTGACAGTAAGAGAAAACCTGCAGCTGATCTGCTGGGACGCGGAAAAAGTGAACGAACACGCCGAAATGCTTGGGATCCGGGATCTTTTGGATAAGCTGCCCGGCACGCTTTCCGGCGGAGAGCGCCAGCGGGCCGCCATCGAGCGGGCTCTGCTCCGGGAACCGCAGCTTCTGCTGGCGGACGAGCCGACCGCATCACTGGATGACGCAAATTCCCGGAAGATCGCGGAGATGATCGCGGGCCTGAAGCAAAACGGCAGGATCCTGATCGTGGCCACACACGAGCCGTATTTCGATGCGTTCGCGGATGAGATCATAAAACTGGATTACGGCGTGATAAAGAAAGAGCAGCCTCTCAGCCACTGCTCAGCCCGGGCAGCTTCTCCGAGAGAAGAAGAGAGACAAAGGGAAAGGGAAGCGTTAAAGAAGCCGGTCGTCCCGGGAGGCTTAACCTACGTTCTGAAGCGGCAGCCGGGCATTATAAAGCCGGCAAAGCTCCTGCTGACGGCGCTCTTTTTCCTGATCATCCTGCTCGGCTCCGCTCTTCAGAAAAACGTGACGTCGGAAGCGCTCCGCCTGTACCGGCAGGATAAACCGGTGGATTTAATCAAGCTGCGCAGCTCCGTCGTCGCAGGCCTGGACGAGGAAACGAAAAGCCGCCTGACCGTCTACGACTGTTACTATGCCGAAGACGGCGAGATAACGGCTTACTACCTGCTGCCGAAGGAATACAGCGTTCTGGGAATGCCCGGCGCCGTTCTTTACGGACGCTTTCCGGAAAAAGAAACGGAGGTCCTGATCAACGAAAGTCTGGCCGGTGCGCTGGCCGGCGACGGCGAATCGCCGGAAAAATGCCTGGGGCAGGCGATTCCTTTCCGCGGGCTGGACCTTACCGTCAGCGGAATCGTAAACAGTGAGGGGTATCGGGGAGATTTCCGTCGTGACTGGTATTACGCTTTCGGAAAGGACAACAGCCCTTTGAAGGCGGAAGACAAGCATCTTTTTCTGGCATATTCTCTGCTGAAGACCGTCGGCACGCAGAAAGAAAGCTATGGCAATATCCTGATGGCCAGCTGCCCCGGCATCTGGGAGAATGAGACGATGCAGGACCGCCTGCGTTCCAATGAATATGAGGATCTGAACGACTACCTGCAGTACATCCGGAGCCTGCGGGCTCAGACCGAATACTATGTCCGGATCGCCTTTATTGTGCTCCTGGTGCTCTTTGCCATCGCCTGCCTGTATACGGTCTCCGTGATCCGGCTGGAACTCTTCTACCGGCGGCAGGAACTGGGCTATCTGCAGATCTTCGGGCTTTCCAGAGGCCGCATCCGCCGGCTGATCCTGCTGGAATACGCAGTGAAACTGGCCACATCTCTATTGCTGTCTGCGCTTGTATATGCACTATCGGCGGGGATTTACGCCCTTGCCCTTCACGCCCCTTTCCCGCTGCCGGACATGGCGCAGGCGGGAAGCATGACCATTGTTCTGGCGCTCATGTATCTGGCAACGGTCCGGCTGACGGCAGCGGTTTTTCTGAAACAGAGCATTGTAAAGCTGATCACGTGAAAGATTTTCAAATATTTCCTCGGGGTTGAAATAGTGTCCCCTATTATGACCCGGCTGTGGTATGTTCTGCCGCAGCCAACGGGACGGCCGCCATGCGCCGGATTACCTTGTCCGACTTTTGGAGTATTATATCCGGGTTGAAATGCTGAAGCAAAAAGGACCAATAAGTGATCCTGATGTAGAATAAGCAAACTATTCACGCAAAAGGGCTCGAAATAGGTGTTTATACAACCGATTTCGAGAATGAATTTATATCACTTACAGACATAGCCAAGTACAGGAACTCGGGTGATCCGCGTTTTGTCATTCAGAACTGGATGAGGAACAGGAACACCATTGAGTACCTGGGGATATGGGAAGAACTTCACAATCCGAATTTTAACCGTGTGCAATTC
The DNA here is from genome assembly GCA_902796695.1 of uncultured Lachnospiraceae bacterium. GTDB lineage: Bacteria > Bacillota > Clostridia > Lachnospirales > Lachnospiraceae > UBA6987. Next base: position 773 of record CADBQE010000176.1, on the reverse strand, counting down.
GAGGCGGTTAAACCGGATGCCGGACTTAATCGTTTTGTAATGACACCCACAAGATGGATCGAGGAAATGAATGCGATCGGGATCGTAACCAGAGCAGGCCGTTACGGTGGGGGAACCTATGCACACAGTGATATCGCTATGTCTTTTGCCTTATGGATCTCGCCGGAATTTCAGTTATATATCATGAAGGACTATCGGCGGCTTAAATCTGACGAGAACAGTCGCCTTTCCCTTAGCTGGAATCTGAATCGGGAGATCGCTAAGCTGAATTACCGGATCCATACGGACGCCATTAAAGAAAACCTTATCCCGCCAGACTTGACGCCGGAGCAAATCTCGTATAAGTATGCCAATGAGGCGGATCTGTTGAACGTAGCCTTGTTTGGCAAGACGGCTAAACAATGGCGTGACGAAAATCCGGGAAGCAAAGGCAATATCAGGGATTCCGCCGGCCTCAACCAGCTGCTCGTCCTGGCTAATATGGAGAGCTACAACGCGATCCTGATCGAGCAGGGCAAGCTGATGTCCGAGCGACTGGTGCTTCTCCGGGCACTGGCTGTGAAGCAGATGAAGACGCTTTCATCCGTCAGACCAGAGGACTTGCTGCAGCTTCCCGAAGGAGAGAAAAAGTGAAAAAGGTAAGTGGAACGGAGGTTTCGCTCCTTATGGCTACAAGCTGGTAAACGGAGAACTCGAGATTGCAGAGGATGAGGCGGAGGCGATCCGGGTCATCTTTGATCGGTATATCCACACAAATGACGGGATCAACGGCG
>CADBQE010000175.1 GCA_902796695.1 uncultured Lachnospiraceae bacterium | reverse complement strand
GTGAACTTCGCTGTCGCGCCGACCGCCGCGCTTGTATTCTTCGGCTGGACCGTGATCGTCGGCCCGGCCTCCGAACCAATTGTGAGAACAGCCACGGCGGAAGTCACCTTCTTTCCTGCCCCGTTCGTAACAATGCACCGATATTTAAGACCGTTGTATTTCTCCTGTGCCGTGAAGCTGAGAGCCGCCGTTTTTGCGGACGCATAGCCGGAATTCTTCCAGTCTTCGTCCGGATATTTGTACTGCCACTGGTATTTCAGGCCGGAGCCGATAGCGGTGATGCGGAACGTCACGGTATTTCCCGCCTCCGCGGTCACGTTCTGCGGCTGCGCCGTAACACCGAATCCCAGTACCACCGTCACACTGCGTCCCAGGAACGTGAACGGCTGCGTGGTCCTTACAAAATATGCCTCCTTCAGCCCGCTACCGTAACAGAACAGACTGCTGTAGGACGGCTCGCCCAGGTTGTCGATCGCGGTGGCCGCGGAGGGGACCTGCAGCGTCTTCAGCGCACTGCTGCCCTCGAAAGCCATGTACACCACTTTGGCCACGGTATCCGGCATGGCATAGCTGCTGTCTGTTTTGCCCTGCGGGTAATACAGAAGCTTCGTTTTCGCCTTGTTGAACAGGACACCATCCTCCGAAGCATAGTTCTTGTTCCGGCTGTCCACCACGATCTGCTGCAGATGGTGGTTGTAGTAGAAAGCATCCGAGGCGATGGAGGTGACGGTGGAGGGGATGGTGACGGAAGTCAGGGCATCGCAGCCGCTCAGCATATATTGGTCAATGGCGGTGATACCTTCCGGCAGGACGATTTTCGTGAGTTTTTCGCAATTGGAGAACGCGTATTTTCCGATTGTTTTGAGACCTGACGGCAGCGTTATCGTCTGCAGGCTGCTGCAGCCCAAGAATGCACGGTTTCCGACTGTTTTTAAGCCCGACGGAAGTGTTATCGTCTTCAGGCTGCTGCAGCCCAAGAATGCACGGTTTCCGACTGTTTTCAAGCCCGACGGAAGTGTTATCGTCTGCAATGTGCTGCAACCGAAGAAAGCTTCCGCATGGATCTTGGTCACACCGTCAGGCACCGTATAGGATGTTCCGCTCTTTCCGATAGGATAGCGGATCAGTTCTGTGCCGTCTTTACTGAAAAGGACACCGTTTCGGACACTGTAGGCGGTGTTTCCGGAAGAAACGGAGAACGTTTTCAGGTTCTTCATATCCCAGAACACGCTGTTCTCAAAAACAGTGACCGGCATGGTGGAGGGGACTTTAAGGATAGTCAAGCCGGTGCACCTATTAAAGGCAAACGGGCTTAAGTCAGTCAGGCCTTCGGGAAGGGTCAGCTGTGTCAGAGCGGTGCAATTTTCAAACGATGCAGACGCAATGCTTTCCAATCCCGAAGGCAGACTGACCGACGTCAGATCCCGGCAGCCCTGGAAAGAGCCGTACTGAATACCGGTAATCCCCTGTTCGACAGTCAATTTTTTTAACCCGCGATCTGCCCACTCCGATTTATAACTGTATTCAAGCCTGGTTTCATCCCATCCACCCGTAAAGGGATCATATAATGCTCCGCTGCCGCTCACTGTCAGAGCCCCCGTCGACTCATCAAAGCTATAATTAATTTGGGGTATTTCCTCCTGCTCCGGTTCTGGAAAAGCCCCCCATCCGACATGCGTTAACGTTGACGGTTTTACGATATTTTTCAGATTCGTGCAGCCTGCAAAGGCCTCCTCTCCCACAGAAGTCAGGCCTTCCGGCAGATTGATGGATGTCAGACCGATGCAGTTCCGGAAAGCATAATCTTCGATACTTCTGATTCCGTCCGGCAGTGTCACTTTCGTCAGTTTTGCACAGTCTTCAAAAGCCCCCCAGCCGATCCGGGTCACTCCGGCCGGAACAGAAAAGGAAGTATTTGTTTTTCCTCTGGGGTACAGAAGCAGTGCAGACTGGTCCTTGCTGTACAGAAGCCCGTTTTTGCTGCTGTAATTCTCATTGTCAGTTACTACCATGATCGTCTGCAGCCCCGTGCAACCACTCAATTTGTATTCCAGACCACTGGTCATGCCTGCCAGTATCGTGACATTCTTTAATTTGGTCGGTCTGAAAGAGTCAATGGAAGTCACTGTCTCCGGAACAGTATAGGACTCTGCAGGTTTTTCCGGCGGGTACAGTAACAGTTCAGTCATATCCCGGCTGAATAAGACACCATCCTGTGCTGCAAATGCGGTATTTCCTTCCGATACCGTAATAACGTTCAGGTTTTGAGAATATATAATTCCCAAATAACCTGGGGATTCCGTCGTCACATTCTGCGGATAGTTGAAGTGGGTCAGACTTTGGCAGCCGGAAAAAGCATCATAGCCTATGGATGTGACTGTTTCCGGTATTGTGATTCCGGTCAGATTACTGCAGCTGCAAAAAGCCGCATCTCCTATTTCCGTAAGCCCGTCAGGAAGTTCCAGAGTTGTCAGGTTGCTGCAGTTTCTGAAAGCAGAACTCTCGATCGTCTTAAGGCCGTCCGGCAGCACCGCTTTGGTCAGATTATTGTTGTCCTGAAATGCACCGCCCCCGATAGTTTTCACACTTGACGGCAGCGTGTAGGTGGCGTCTGTCTTCTTCGGGGGATAAAGATATAATGTTGTTTTGTCCTTGTTAAACAGGACACCATTCCTGGTGCTATAGTTTGCGTTACCGCCGGCCACCGTGACAGATGCCAGATTTTTACATGAACTTAATCCGATGTTTGTCAAATCGGATATGACGTCTGCGGGGATACTGATATCTGTCAGGCTGCTGCAGTAGCGAAATGCATCCTCGCCAATGATTGTCACTCCGGAAGGAATATTGGCCGATGTCAGGCGTCCGCAGTTGTAAAATGCATACCTGCCGATGGTTGTCACTCCGGAAGGAATACTGACCGATGTCAGGCTTCCGCAGTTGTAAAATGTATACTCGCCAATGTTTGTCACTCCGGAAGGAATATTGACCGATGTCAGGCTGCTGCAATTATAAAACGCCCAGGCACCTATTATCGAAAGACCACCCGGCAGAGTAACTGACGTCAGATTTTTGCAGCCATAAAAGATCCTCTCCCCTATTGCTGTAAGACCTGCCGGCAGATTAATCGCTGTCAGCCCGGTGCAGTTTGAGAATACTGAACCACCTATCGTTGTCAGCCCGTCCGGCAGCTGAACTGATTTCAGCGCCTTGCAATCATAGAAAGCACTCTCCGCCAGTTCTTTTACTCCGGCCGGTACATTGTAACTGTCTGCCGACAGCCCGCGGGAGTATGCCAGCAGAACTGTGCCGTCCTTACTGAAAAGAACATTGTTTTTCACAGAATATGTGGAATTGGCAGCATCGGCAGTCAGTTTCTTGATTCCGTACGCATTCCTGACTGCATCCTCCGCGCCGCTTGTCAGCGAGGCGGGAATATGAAAGCTTGTCAGTCCGCTTTCGGAAAAGGCACCGTTCCCGATGCTCTTAAGACTTTTCGGCAGGCTGATCTGTTTCAGATCCCGGCATCTGCTGAATGCACTGTAACCGATATCAGTCAGACCTTCCGGAAGATTAATTGCCACCAAAAGATGGTTCACCGCAAAAGCACTGCTGCCAATTTTCTTGATTCCCTGCGGAAGTCGAACCGACATTAAATTAGAATAGTGATAAGGACCGGAATACCAGCCTTCCGTTCCTACAACTCCATAAAACGCATTATTCCCTATACTCGTCACCCCGTCTTCCACGATCACCGAATAAATATCCAGCTGATGCCAGGGAGCCCCCTGCGCGCTGTAATCCTCCATCTCCCCCGTTCCGCTGATCGTCAGCACCTTGCTGTCCGCATCATAGCTCCAGGTCAGATGTTCGCCGCAGGTGCCGCTTGCCGCGCCGTCGGCTTTCGCGCCGCGGACGGGCAGCAGCAGGGCCAGGGCCAGGGTCAGAAGCAGCAGGAATCCGATCCATTTCCGTTTCATGTTTCGCACCTCTCTTTTTGAAATGATATGAGCAGGGCCGATGAGGTTCCGTACGGCCTTTTCGTACAAGATGACAGATGCAGTATAACAGACCGCGGCGGCGGTCTGTAGTTTTCAATTTACGTTCTTCCCGGCTTAATTCTTCTCCCGCAGTTCTTCCAGCCATGCATACTCGGGCAGCAGGCTCATGTCCGGCTGCTGCGGGACGGAGCGTCCCAGGCCGCTGAGCGAGGCTTCGGCTTCTTCCATGCTGCGCAGGACGGCGCGCATTTCGGAGTCGCACTGCGCGGCTTTTGCGGTGTCGCTGCGGGCTGTCCAGGCCTCCTGCGCCTCTGCCAGCAGGTCGATATAGTCCAGATATTCGGTCCGGTCAAAGCGGGCTAGGCGGATGGCTTCGCGTTTGGCGAACATCATTCCGTCCAGGTCACCGCGGGCCGCGGCGGTGCGGGCTTTGGCGCTCCAGGCCAGGCTGACGGTGCGGTTGCTGCGCAGGATGGCATCCGCGCGGGATTCCATGCCGTCCGGAGTGTTCTCCTCCTTCAGGAGTTCGATTTGGGAGAGCGTTTCGCCGGGGTACAGGGTCACGGCGGCGCGGTGCGTGCCCAGGCGCTGCAGCGCGGCGGCGGTGCCGAAATACAGGCAGCAGGCCGTCAGGAGCAGGCAGCAGACGGCTGCGGCGAACTTTCCGATCTTGAATTCTCTTCCCTCCGGTTCCGGGATGGCCGCCAGAATCAGGCCCAGCGCCATAAACTGCAGGTCGAAATCCATGGCACAGTGAAGCAGGAAAAATGCAAGCAGGATTCTTCTCTTCCATCCGCTCCGGATCAGGCAGCTGACCGCGGCCGCGGCGGTCAGCAGGAAGGGGAGCCAGCCGACGTCCAGCAGGATCTGCAGGTATTCGTTATGGACAAACATGGTGCTGTAGACGCCGGTCTGCACCGATCCCTGCAGGAAATACCAGCCCAGATAGCCCAGGCCGAAGGGATGGGTGAGGATGAGCGGCAGCGCGTCGTGCCAGAACAGCAGGCGGGTCGTGAACGTCTCGGCGCCGTCTCCGAACAGGCGCAGGAAGCGGCCGGCGGACTCGGGGTCTCCCAGCACGCCCAGAAGAACGGTAAGCGCCAGCGTGCCGGCGGGCAGGAAGCGCCGGAGGCGGTCTTTTTTCTGCAGGACCAGATTGCCGAGCACCGCCGCGCCCAGCAGCAGCATAGTGGTGCGGCTGCCCGAAAAAGCAATGCCCGCGAACAGGATCAGCAGGCAGAGAATCTCACGCGTTTTCCAGGTTTTTTCCGCCTGCAGCAGGATTAGCACGCCCAGGAGCAGGAACAGCGCGAAGCTGTTGGAGTACTGGAAAAAGCCGGCCAGGCGCCGGCCTTCGAATACGACGTCATACAGAGACGGGATCTGCCCCAGCAGGAAGGAGACGACCGTCATGACCGCCGCACTTCCCGGGACGGTCCGCAGCAGCCGTTCCCCGGACGGTGCGTCCGGCTGCGCGAGGCAGAGCAGAAACAGCGGGAGCGGGAGGAATTTGACAAATCCCAGCGGGGCCATTCCCCGGTCCACAGCCCAGAAAGTACTGATCAGGAAACCGCCCGCAATGACCGCGGCCGCCAGAAGCGGCAGGCTGAAACGGATCGTCAGCGTACCGTTTTTGCGAAAACTGACGGTCAGGCGGATCAGCAGAAGAAGGGCAAGCAGCGCGGAAAGCGCTTCATAAAACACGCCCAGGCAGAACGGGGCCAGGACAAACAAGACCGTCAGCAGGTCCGGGAGTTCTTTTCGATTCTGTTTCTTTTTCTTTGTCTTTGCCATAGGTCAGATCGTAAGGAGCCACTCATATTCCGCGGGCAGGTCCAGCTGCGGCTGATCGTAGATGCGGCGGCCGAAGGTGCTGGTCCCGGCTTCGGTTTCTCCCAGCCAGACGGGGATGCGGCGCATTTCCTGCAGGCAGATTTCCGCGCTGGCTTCATCGCCCCGGGTGCTGTAAAACTGCCAGCTGTAGCGCAGCAGGTCCGCGTAGTCCAGATATTCTTCCAGGTGATAGCGGGCCAGGATAATGGCATTCCGCTTGTATTCGATCATTTTGGCGAAGTCCAGCCGGGAAGCGGCCAGGCGCGCCTTGGCGGACCAGGCCATGCTGACGGACTGATTGTGCGACAGGATGCGGTCCGCCTCCGTTTCCAGTTCGTCCGGTGTGAGGGCTTTCTCCATCAGTTTCATATCCGCGCGGGTGTTGAGCGGATACAGGCGGATGGCGGCGTGGCTGCGGCCCAGGTCCTGCAGGCCGGCGGCGGCGCCCAGATACAGGCAGAGCGCGGCCAGAACGCCGGCCGCGGCGAGCCCCGCGGGTCTGCGGATCTCCAGGATTTTTCCGCTATTTTCTTCCAGAAGCAGGATCATCAGGAAGCCCATCGCCGTAAACTGCAGATCGAAATCCACCAAGCAGTGCAGGCCCAGGAGGATCAGCAGCACGCGGCGCAGCGGATCCGCGTTGACGGCGGCGCGCACATAAACAAAAGCCATCAGCCCCGCCGGAAGCCAGCCGACGTCCAGCATGGCCTGCAGCAGTTCGTTATGCACGTGCATGACGGTATAGAAGCCGGTCTGGAAGGAACCCTGCAGATAGAAATAGCCCTGATAGCCCAGGCCGAACGGATGCGAAAGAATCACCGGCAGCGCGTCCAGATCGTACAGGATCCGACCGTTGAGCGTGGAGGAAGACGCGGAAAACGTCAGGATCCGCCCCACGGAACTTAGATCGCCGGTGACGGCGCCGTACAGGATGCCCAGCCCGGCGGCCGCGGCCAGGACCGCAAGCGGCAGAAAGCGTCTTCGTCCCTGCGGACGCAGAAAGATATAAGCGATGGAAAAGGCCCCCAGCAGAAGCAGCACGGTCCGGCTGCCCGACAGCACGATCCCAGCATACAGGATCAGCAGGCAGACCGTCCGGCGCAGGTTCCAGGTCTCTTCCCAAAGCAGGACCGGGATCCCCAGGAGCAGAAAGAGCGCAAATGTATTGGAATACTGGAAGAAGCCGGACAGGTGTCCGTTCACCAGAAAATAGACTTTGAGAGGCGGGATGAATGCGCAGATCAGCGACAGGAAGACCATCACCGCTCCGTTCCACGGCAGCAGGCGCAGCATCCGGGTTTTCTGCTCCGCCTCCGTCTGCATAAGAGCGGCCAGAAACAGCGGCAGGGGGAGAAATTTGATAAAGCCGAACGGCGCCAGCCCACGGTCCACGGCCCACAGCGCGCTCACGCCGAACGCGAGCACCGTCAGCAGCACCGCCCCCGCGGTCAGATTCCGCCGGACCGTCAGTTTCCCCGTCCGGATCATCCGGAACCCGAGCCACCCCAGCAGAACCAGCGCCGCCAGCGCGCACAGCGACTCCTGATACAGTCCGATGACATACGGCGCCAGCAGAAACACCGCCGGCAGGAACTCCGGTTTTCCTTCCCACCGCAACCTCTTCATCCGCCGATCCTCCCTCTCCCTTCACCTTCCGACACATTTCGTCCGAACTGTTCCGTCCCCTTCATTGTATAGAAAATTGAGAAAAAAGCAAGAAAAAACAGAGCCGCTTGGAAGACGATTCCTGAGCGGCCCTGTTTCGGTGAGGGGCGGCGAGCCCGAGGCCCCGTCCCGCGGGGGCGGGATCAGCCGCCGAAGAAGTCCTCCCGGTAGAGGACGCGGTTGGAGAAGAGATGTCCTCGCCGTAGCGGACGTCCCGGTCCAGGGCGGCCAATGGCCGCCCTCTTTAAACCGGCGCGGCAAATTATCCTCCAAAGTACCCGGAAAGCTGCTCGTAGATGATACGGTTGGAGAAGATGTGCCAGCCGTTCTCCGTCTGCACGAGGCGGACCAGGCCGCCCACATCCTGGTACTGGCTCTCCCAGGCGGCCAGAACGGTGCCGTCAGAAAGGCGGCGGGCGGCGCGAAGGATCATATAAGGACAGGAACTCCGATCGGGCAGCAGGTAGAAGGCGTCGTATTCCGCCAGATAAACGCCGGGCGGATCCTTCTCCATGTCTTCCAGCGAAAGACCCAGCGCCTGCTGCAGCACGGCGTCCAGATCGGCGCGCAGGATCTTCTGCCAGTCACGGTCCGCATAGCGCACGTCCAGTCCCATGGCCAGAAGCGCGGCGGTGCGTTCCTCCTGCGGGATCTCCTGCCAGGGCAGGGACAGGCCGCTGCCCAGGATCACGGACAGGTCCGCCTGCTCCGGCGCGCCGTACTCCGTCATCAGGAACCGGCGGATCTGATGATCCCCGATATATTCCTGCAGGTCCGCCAGTTCTTCCGCCGATACCTCCGGGGCATCCCCCGCTTCCCGGGCGAAGGCCGCCTGCAGCGGATCGTCGTCGGGTCTTATGACGTTCCACTCGCCGGGATACAGATTCTGGTAAACGTCCATCGTTTCGGCGCGGGGCGCGATCAGATAGGAATCCCGCCAGAACCGGCCGGGGAGGGACTCCCAGTCGGACAGGTCGACCCGGCTGACGAACAGACGGAGCCCGTCCGGATAGTTCGTATAACACCGCAGTTTCGCGTCGCCGGCCGCTTCATCGATCAGACCGACGGCCAGGCGGGACGGGCTGACGGACAGGATCTGCATCCGTTCCGGGAAGCGGGGCAGTTTCCAGGTCACTTCGTTCACCCGGATCAGCAGGCCCTGTTCCGTTTCCGACACATGATAGCCGGACTCGGTCGGTATAAAGCCGCTTTTCCGTTCACCGGTCTCCAGTTCCGCCTCTGTCTGCGGCGTCATGCCGTAATTGCCGTACCGGCGGGTGATCAGCACCAGCTCCGGGCCGTCGGCCGTCCGGGTCAGGATCATATCTTCCACGTCATCTCCGGAAATGCCGTCCGGCAGCGGTCTGTAATTATGACCGACAGCCGCGTCGTCCGGAAAGACGGCGTTCACGCCGCCCCTGTCCAGGATAAAGAGTTCGCCGTTCTGCCACCCGGGGCAGAGCAGACGGGGCTCATCCAGGAACGTCTGCGGAATGACCTGCCGCCGCGCTGCCGCGCCGTCCCGCAGTCCGCATTGGATCAGCTGTTTATTCGCGCTGTCCAGCAGGTACAGTTCCGGTTCCGTCACAAGTCCTCCCGGGGGGATGACAAGGAAGTCGGCGATTGTCCCTCCGTTTTCGTACAGCCTCCCCCACTGTCCCGCGGGATCATCCCGGGGGATCTGCCACGAAACCCCCGCCCAGGCTGCGGCTTCAAAGCGATTCGGGACCGAGACCGCGGAAACGACCTGTTCCTCGAATTCGACCGGGTCCCCGTTCACCACGGCTGACAGCAGGGTCTGATACCGCTCCTTTTCCAGGGTGCGGAGCGACTCCGCCCAGAAGCGGGCCCGGACGGCGAAACCGTCTTCGACCCCGAGCGGAGAGACCTTCCATCCGGCCCGTTCTATGATCAGTTTCCCTTCCTGCGTCAGATAAATGGACGGCTGCGGCCCGGCCGGACCGCTCTCCCGGCGACCGTCCGTGACCGTGATCTTCACCGCGGTCTCACAGGCGGCGGGCAGGGCGCCGGTGTGGAAGACAGAATCTTCATACCAGCTCGCCTCCAGCCGGTCTCCTCTGTAGATCTGCTCCAGCAGCCTGACGTCGCGGCCGGTCAGGATCCTCTCCTTTCCGCCTGCTTCCAGCTTCACCCGCCAGAATTCCTCCGGCTGGAGGACCGTATCCGCGGGCAGCGGGAACGGGACCAGTTCCTGCTGGTCCAGGTAGCGGACGCCGATGGCCGCCAGGTGCATGCGCACGACTTCCGGCAGCGGCTCGCGCGAAATTGCATCCCAGGAAGCGCCCTCATCGGACCAGCCCACGGGTTCCTGCTCCGGTTCCCAAAGGCTGTGGACCAGGAATCCGTCCTCTGTCAGGGCGAAAATATCCCCGATCCCGGCCGTGGCATCAAACTGACGGACCCAGAGAAGCGGCGCGCCGGTCATATGCCGCGTATCCTCTTCCGCAAGCGGCCGATAAGTCCGGCAGGCGACCGCATCATACAGATACGTCCTGTCTTCCGGATTTTCCACGGTGCCGCTCTGCCATATGCTTCCGGTGCCGCCCTGTCCGTTCAGCATGACCCGCATGGTCAGGCGGGCTTTCGTTATGAAATCCGTTCGTCTGGGCAGGAATGTGAACCGATAAGCCGCGGACATTTCCTGTGCCGTGGACAGATATCGGATGATGACCTCATCGTCGCCGGCCGGGGCGGCATCCTCCGCGCTGCCGATGGCTTCTCCTTCCGCAGCCCGGGGCGTCATATGTGTTTTCCCGCCCGATACATCCAGGCGGTCGTACGGGTATTCCGCGGCGGGATCCGCAGAGGTGGCAGCTTCGGTGGTTTCGCCCGGTGCTGCCTCCGTAGTTTCACCGGGAACCGCCTCCGTACTTTCGTCCGGCGCTGCCGTTTCCGTCGGTTCGGTCTGCGCGCCGGTGCTTTCCTTTCCGTTGGTCAGCGCGCAGCCGGCGGTCACGCCGGCGATGATCAGAGCCGCCAGCAGCATCCAGAACGCCGGCTTCTTATAATTCAGCACGGCCAGGATCCGCCCCTTCACACCGGTTTCCCCGAATGCCAGCGGGCAGGCGCTGATGACGCGGCCCGGCGCGCTGCAGTTGACCAGGGCCTGCGCATAAGCCTTCCGGTACGCCGCGCCCTCTCCGCGCACCACCTTTTCATCGCAGGCGCTTTCGATATCGCGGCAGAGCAGGACATAGCCCAGCCAGAACAGCGGATTGAACCAGTAAACCGACAGCAGC
>CADBQE010000174.1 GCA_902796695.1 uncultured Lachnospiraceae bacterium | reverse complement strand
GTGACCCGGAAGACATAAGCGCTGTCGGCGTGATCCAGTACGAAATCTTCCAGCGTCATGCCGGTGTCCGCAAAGGAAACGGCTCCGCCGGCGGTCCGGGATTCATACTTCTTCGTTCCGTTCAGGCCCTTAAGGACGAACAGGGAATCCGCCTCTTTTCCATAGGTGATGATATAGCTGCCGGTCCAGTCTTCGGGGGCTTCGGTTACCAGCTGATACCCGGCATCCAGGGTCATGGTATACCGGTAAAGTGCCTTCAGCGTGATGCTTGCCGCGGGCGTGTAGCTGCCGCTCAGATAGGCGGGTTCTTCCGCGGCATTGTCAACCGCCGCTTCCACCCAGCCGAGGAAGGTGCAGCCTTCCGGTGCAGGCGCCGTGGGAAGGAGGAAGGAATCGCCTTCCCGGCAGGTCACGGCTTCCGGTGCCGCAAGACCGGCCGGAACCGTGAAGGTGATCACATATTCCACACCGATCGGGTCCGTATAGCTGTCCGTATAGGAGTATCCGCAGACGGTGCAGGTGTGAGTGGTATAGCCCTGTTCCGTGGCGGTGGGCGGCGTGACGGCATCCTGATAGGTGCAGTTTTCGGTCACGCTCTCCCCGCAGCCGGCGCAGGTGTGCGTGTGCGTCCCGTCCTGGTTGGAGGTCCACTCCCCGAAAACGTGCTCGTGGACCGGAGCCGTGGCGGGGTCGGTGTCGTAATACGTGGTGCTCAGCGTCGTTTCCTTCCAGAACTGTGTCTTGTTCGTGGTATAGGAGCTGTTGATCACGAAATAGCTGTTGCTGCCCTTCACCAGGTAGGGGTAGTTCGAACTGGCGGAATTGCTGACCTTCATGCAGATGTTGTAGCTGTCGTATTCCACGCCCCAGTTGCAGTAAGAGGAGCTGTAGGAGGTGCGGCTGTACAGATAGCTGTTGTAGCTGCCCAGATAGGTGCCCGTCGACGCGTTTTTGATCGTGAAGGCCGAGCCGGAAGGAGCGATTTCAAAAACATAAGCGCTGTTCGCATTCCGGATCACGGTTTCGTCCAGCGTCATGCCCGTTGCGGAAAAGACGGCGGAGCCGCCGGCGGAAGCGCTTTCATAGGAAGTATTGCCGCTCAGGCCTTTCAGCACCAGCATGCCGCTGTCCTTGCCGCTGGTAATGATATAGTTTCCGCTCCAGTCGGCCGGGGCGCCGGTGATGATCTCGTAAACCACTTCATCGCTGCCTTCCGTGCGGGTAAACAGCGCGTACAGCGTGATATCGCCGGTGACGGTATAGGCGGCGCCGGGCTCGAAAAATTCGGGAGCGTCCGCGGTTTCTTCTTCCAGAGGGGCCGCCGTCCAGCCGGCAAAGGTCCAGCCGTCGGGCACGCTGCTGACGGAAGCCGGAAGGGTGACCGCATCATAGATCAGGGCGGTCTGACTGCCCGCTGCCGTGCCGGACACCACGAAGTTCACCGTATAGGAAGGCTTTTCGGCGAAGATGACCTTGATGGTGCAGTCGGAGGCCGGCGTTACATTGATGATATTGCCGTTGATCACGGCGGTGGCCGTGCCGCTCGTCACTTCATAGCCGGCCACGTAATACCCCTCGGCGGGCGAGGCGGTGATTTTGGTCCCGGCAACGGAAACGGTGCCCCAGGCGGTGTTGTTGGAAACGGCGGTCACGGCAAACGTGACGTCGTCCGTATAGGCCTTGATCCGGTAGTCGCCGTTTTCCGGGCAGTCGGTCCAGGCCCCGTTCGGTTCCTGATAATAGGAAGTCGCGCCATGGTTCGCATGCACCCAGCTGCACCAGGACACAACGTCGCTGTTGCTGAAGGAGGCGTCGTACGGCGTGTGAACGTAGGAGCCGTCCTCATCCGCGACCGGGACGTTCTGGGTGATGACCACGGAGAAGGTGTCGCCGGCGGAAAGCATGACTGGAGTTTCCAGGGGAATGGTATAGTAGCCGGCGAAGGTGAGCGAGCCGGTCTGGGTGGACATCAGGGTCCCGGAGGACGGATTGCCCGCGGTCGGATTTTTGTAGATCTGAACCGTGTAGGTCAGGGCTTCATCCCAGTTACAGTACGCAACGGCCTGCAGCAGTTCGTTCCCTTTGGCCGTAAAGACGTTGGCGACCTTGGTATTGTTGGCAAAGCCGGTATAATAATTCGCGCTGCTGGACCAGCCCTTGCCGTAGCAGACGACGTTGCAGGTGCCGTCATACTGATAGTTGTGGGCGTAGTTGTCAATCGGCTCGGCGTCATAGAAATAGATATAGCCTTCCAGGACGGAGGTGTCTTCATAGGAGATGTAGCAGTAGCCGCTGTCGAAGTAACCCGTGCCCCAGCTGTTCTTGCAGATCCAGGCGCCGGGCTTGGACGGTTTGTTCGGGGAAAAGCGGGAAGCCGCGATGCTGTCGTCCCAGCCGACCAGCGTGATCGCGTGGTTGGCCCATTTGTGAGAGCTGCTGTCCTGGCTGCTGGTATCGATCGTACAGATGTAGGTATAGGCGCTGCCGGTCTCGTAGTAGCTGATGTTGCCGGCGCCGTAATCCATGATGGCCTGCTTCACATCCTCCACACTGGTAGCGGGGATCCAGACGGAATTCTGGACGTGGCTGACGTTCGCGCCGTAGGCGTACTGGCTGTTCAACCCGGAGCTGTTGACCGTGGAGGCTTTGCTGTAGGCCAGGGCCGAGATGGATTCATCCGCCGCGCCGGTCCAGCGCATCAGGGTATAGGTGGACATCTCTCCGTTGCCGCCCTGATCCAGGCAGGTGTCCTGCGGCGTGGATTTGTCCCCGGTCAGCATGCCTTCCGCGTCATAAGCCGAGGTGTAATTGAAGAAAGCGTGCTGGGTCTCCGAAAGGTTCAGGGAGGTGGTCGCCGCCGCACCGGTCCCGACCGGGATGCCGTGCTTGATCATATAGCTTTCCACACTGGCCACGGCGGCATGGGCCCAGCAGGATCCGTAGGGATTCTGGTTTTTGACGGACGTGACGTAATTGTAATTGCGGCTGTCGTAGGAGGACGGCAGCGTATCGCGGGTGGGGTTCTTGCCGGTCAGACGGTAATAGGTCTCCATATCCCCGTTCTTATAGGCTGTGGAGACCGCGCTGGCACCGTGTATCTCCCCGGGGATATAGCCGGTGTGCGTTTCTTTCCCGGCTCCTCCGCTTCGTGAAAGCCTCGATTTTTCCTGCGCGGAAACCGCACCGGGGATCAGAGTAAGGAGCAGGATGGCAGACAGGCCGATGGCCAGAAGTCTTTTAAGCGTCCGTTTCATTTTCCGGATCTCCTTGTGGAAAGATTTGCGCCGTTCAGCACATTGATGGATTTATAGTATCACAGGCGCGGAGAAAAATCATCAGTTTTGAGAAAAATCGGAATAAAATAAAGAGGCTGCCGCCCCGGGACAGTCCGCCGGAAAGGGAACTGTCCCGGAATAAGCAGCAGCCTCCTGCCATTTACGGGCCGGGATCCGGTTTAATCGACTTTGTTGAAATAGATCTCCGCCATCTTATTGTACACATACAGGGCCTTGCACAGCGTGATCAGGTCTTCTTTCTGGGAGGCGCCCAGCGCGGCGTTGCACCAGCTCAGGGCGGCGGCCTTGAAGGTCATCGTGCTGCTGCCGGATGTGACCTGCACGGAGTACATTTCATCCAGATCCACGGCTGCAATGCCGGGGATGCTGACGACGTACATGCTGCCGGTCTTTTTGACCGTCAGAGCCTTGCCGTTGCACACAGCCGTCACCTTCTTGGAGAACTTGATCTGCAGTTCGGTGTCGCCTTCCAGATTCAGGGCCATGTTCAGATAGCCGAGCTTGCTCATCGCATTCGCGGGGATCACGCGGTCCAGTGCGGAATCGGCGGTCACTTCCGCCGTTTCGTCAGCCAGATAGCCGAGCGGGTTAGCCGGATTCTCCGTGTTGAATTTGAAGTAGGCCTGCGCGGCGCCGCCGTAGTTCAGGATCGACTTCGCCAGGTTCAC
>CADBQE010000173.1 GCA_902796695.1 uncultured Lachnospiraceae bacterium | reverse complement strand
GCGCAGGCCTGCAGTTCGGCCAGCGTCAGCTCTTTGCCGACGGCGCCGGTGATCGCGTCCACGTCCGCCTGCGAGCCGGGCATGACCAGATCATTGCCTGCCTTCATGCAGAGGGCGGCGTTGGAAGAACCGTATTTGAAGCCTTCGGCCGCATCGGTGGTGCCCCAGTCGGTCATGACAAGGCCTTTGAATCCCCATTCGCAGCGAAGAATGTCGGTGATCAGTTCCCGGTTGTTTGCCGCGTGGATGCCGTTGACCAGGTTGTAGGAGGTCATAAGGGACAGCGGCGCCGCCGTTTTGACGGCGATCTCAAAGCCCCGGAGGTAGATCTCCCGGAGTGCCCGCTCGGAGCAGTGAGAGTTGTTATGCGTGCGGTTGTCCTCTTGGTTGTTCAGGGCAAAGTGCTTGATCGTCGTGCCGCAGCCCGGATGGCGCTGCACGCCCCGGGTGTCCGCCGCGGCGCAGATGCCGGAGAGGAGAGGATCCTCGGAGTAATATTCGAAGTTTCTGCCGCAGAGCGGATTGCGGTGGATATTCATGCCCGGGGCGAGCCACAGGGCGACGCCGAGTTCTTCCATCTCGGTCCCGACGACGTCGCCGGCTTCCTCAACGGCGGCAGGATCCCAGGTCTGGGCCAGCATCGTGGCGATGGGGATGGCGGTGCAGTACTGATAGTGGTCCACCGCGCCTTCGGGGCGCTCGGCCGAAGGAACGCCGAGCATCTCAAAGAGATTGCCGAAAGCGCTCTCGCCCAGTCCGGGGATGACGTTGCCGTGACCGTCGGTCACAAACGTCTTTGCAAGGCGCAGGCCCGCAGGCCCGTCTGCAAGAACGAGATTCGTGATGCCGTATTTTCCGGCCAGCTCGGAAGTCGTGTCTCCCGCTGCGCCGGGAACGGAATCGGAGGCCGCGCCGACGGTGGAGATCCCGCCGAAACCGCCTCTGGAGGCGCCGACCGTAAGGGCGGCAAGCTCCGGAACGGTAAGCTGTGCCGTAAGATCATCGAGAGAAGCCTTTCCGTTCACCACATCCTCCAGGGTGACCGGGGCGGTCATGTCCGTGTGAAGCTCCGCCGCCTTCGCCGTATAGTCCGCCGTCTTGACCGGGATGGCCGCGGGAATGATCTCGAGACACATGGCGGCCGCCTTCTCGGAAGCTTCGGAGGGATAGGTATAGAACTTTGCCGGATCCGCATGCACAACGTCCAGTTTGCAGTCGGGCCGGACTCTGTTCTGCAGCTGTTCGGTGATCACGGTCTCATCCAGCATGACGGCCGCCGCAATGTGCGTATTGCGGGAGTGCGTGCCGACGCGGACAAAGTACGTTCCCTTTTCGAGGATATAGGCCGCCTGCTCTTCGTCATAAGAAGCCAGGGACGTAATGGGGAAGGAGATCTCCGTTATCTCCTCCTGCCCGGGCGCAAGATCCTGCGTCTTGGCAAAGCCCGCAAGGATCTGATAAGGCTTGTCCAGTTTTCCGGCGGGCTGGGATACATAGACCTGCACGCTCTCCCGGCCGGCGTATACACTGCCGGTATTCTTTACCGCGCATGTCACGCGGATGGAATCGCCCAGGATCTGCGTCTTCCTGACGGTCAGTTCAAAGTCCGTGTAGGATTTGCCGAAGCCGAAGGGATAGGCGGGGCGGATATTGAAACTGTCGAAATACCGGTAGCCGACATAGATGCCTTCACGGTAATAGGAATCATCAAGATCGCCGTCAAGATAGCTGAAGGAATCCGCACACGGATAGTCCGTGTAGTTTTCCGCCCAGGTGGCGGAAAGATGCCCCGAGGGCGTCCTTTTGCCGGTGAGCACGTCCGCGAGGGCATGGCCGGCCGCGCAGCCGGGCTGGCTCATGAGAAGGACCGCGTCGACACCCTTTCTGGCACGGAGAAAACCGGCATCGATCACGCCGCCCACGTTGAGGATGACGACGGTATGCTCATAATAAGCCGTCAGCGTAAGGAGGTTGTCCTTTTCCCGCTCCGAGAGTTCATAATCGCCGGGAGCAAGCTTCCTGTCGGCTCCTTCGCCGGAAGTCCGGGCGATCACATAGAGGGCGAGGTCCCGGCCGGTCCCTTCCATATCTTCCGGCAGGATCTCGGGAACGTCCGGATCGCGGTACGGATTCTCAAGCGCCCAGTTGACGCCGGCCCAGCCTTTTTCCTTGAGAACAGCCTGAAACTCAGCCATATACTGCGCGCCGTATTCCGTGCAGGCCGTATCGAACCGGTCGAGCCATCCGCGCGTTCCGATCGTAAAGCCCGCATCCGTAAGACCCTGCTCTACGTTAATGACGGTCCGGGAGTTGACGTCGCCGGAACCGGTCCCGCCCTTGACCATGCGGCGGACGCCGTTTCCGAACACGGCGAGGGTCCTGCCGTCGGCTTTGATCGGAAGAATGCCGTTGTTCTCGAGAAGGACCATACCCTCCGCGGCGATTTTCCGGACTCTTTCCATATTGCGTTTTTCCCTGCTGCTGATCTCCGGGGTCACAGGGGCGAAAATTCTGGACATAAGTAAAAGCTCCTCTCTTTTGAATGGTC
>CADBQE010000172.1 GCA_902796695.1 uncultured Lachnospiraceae bacterium | reverse complement strand
GGCCGGCTGCCCGGCCGGCCCTGCCACGGAAGCGGGAAAGGCAGCGACCGACGCCCTGCGTACGCGCTTTGAAGAAGCCATGGACGACGACTTTAATACCGCGGACGCGATCTCCGTCCTGTTTGAAATGATCCGCCATGCCAACACGCTGGCGCCGGAAAAAACGTCTCTGGGCGACTGGCAGTATCTGCGCGGGACCATCCTGAAGCTGGCGGATATCCTGGGCATCGGCGAGCCGAAGCAGGAACTGCTGGATGAAGCGGTGGAAGCCCTGATTGAAGAGCGTCAGGCAGCCCGCAAGGCAAAGAATTACGCGCGGGCAGACGAGATCCGCGCCCAGCTGGCCGCGCAGGGCATCCTGCTGGAAGACAGCAAAGACGGCGTCAAATGGAAAAGAGCATAAGGGAAGCGTTCGGCTTAAAGCCGGTCGATCCCGTCCGGGTGCCCAGCCTTTCGCTGGCCTATCTGGGGGATGCCGTTTTTGCGCTGTTTATCCGGACCCTGCTGCTGGAGCGCCGGAACACCTCAAACGGTGAGCTGCACAGCCGGACCGTGCCCTATGTTTCCGCGGTGGGACAGGCCCGCATGGCGAAGGGGCTCCAGGAACTCTTAACGGAGGAGGAAGCGGCGGTCTTCAGGCGCGGGCGGAATGCCAAACCGGAGCACGGCGCCAAAAATGCCACCACGCAGGAGTACCATCTGGCCACCGGGCTGGAAGCGCTGATCGGCTATCTGTACTTAAAGGACCGTCAGGACCGCATCATAGAACTGATGAAAGCAGGAATGCCCTATGCCGAACCGTGAACAACTGGAAGGCCGCCACGCGGTAACGGAAGCCATCCGGGCCGGCCTTGTGCCGGAGATCATCTATCTGCAGAAAGATCTGAAGGAAGACCAGAAAAACAGCGTGCTGGAGGCGGCAAAGGCCGCCGGGATCCGGGTGCGCCTGTGTGAAAAAGAAAAACTGGATGCCCTGTCGGTGACCGGCCGTCACCAGGGCGTACTGGCGGAGATCGAACCGCTGCCGTACGGGGAAGTCTCCGATATGCTGGCGGCGGCGCGCGCGGCGGGGGAAGACCCGTTCCTGATCCTGCTGGACGGGATCGAGGATCCGCATAACCTGGGCGCCATCATCCGCTCGGCGCATCAGGCCGGCGCGCACGGCGTGATCGTCCCGAAAAACCGCGCGGCGGGCTTGACCGCCACGGTCGCGCGCACTTCGGCCGGTGCGGTCAGCTTTATCCCGGTGGCGCAGGTCACCAATCTGTCCCGCACCATGGAAGAACTGAAAAAAGAAGGCCTGTGGTTTGCCTGCGCCGACATGGACGGAGAGACGCTGTTCCGTCAGAATTTAAAAGGCCCGATCGGACTCGTGATCGGGAGCGAAGGCAGGGGCATTTCCGCCAATGTGCGGAAGCACTGCGATTTTGTGGTCTCGATCCCCATGAAAGGGCGGATCGATTCCCTGAATGCCTCGGTGGCCGCCGGAATTCTGATGTTTGAAGTAGTCCGGCAGAGAACCTGTCCGTAAACAGAGCGGGAGCCGCACCGGCCCCGCTTTCAAAATAACCCCGAGAGGAGATTGTGATATGCCTGTATGTGTACGGAGTGAGATCGGTCCCCTGAAGAAAGTCATGCTCAAGCGTCCCGGGCGGGAACTGGAACACCTGATCCCGGAAACGATGGGAGCCCTGTTGTTTGACGATATTCCCTTCCTGCACCGCGCGCAGGAGGAACACGACGAATTTGCGGCTCTGCTGCGCAGCCAGGGCGTTCAGGTCCTGTATCTGGATGAACTGACGGCGGAAGCGCTGAAGGCCAATCCGGGCCTCAGAGAGCAGTTTATCCACGATGCCGTGGAACAGGCGGGCCCTACCGCCCGCGGCTACCGGGAGCCGGTGGAAGAGTATTTAAACAGCCTGGAGGATGATCTGGAGCTGATCCGCCGCGTGATGGCCGGCGTTCCCCGCGGGGAACTGTTCCGGGGCCGCACGGGCCATCTGGCGGACCTGATCGACGACAGCGCCGATTTCGCGCTCCCGCCCATGCCGAACCTGTATTTTACCCGCGATCCCTTTGCCATTATCGGGAACGGCGTCAGCCTGCACCGCATGCACACGGAGATCCGGAACCGGGAAGTGCTGTTCGGGCAGTATATCTTTAATTATCACCCGGATTACCGGGACAGCGTGAAGCAGTATTACACGCGCCACGACCACTTCAGCCTGGAAGGCGGCGATATCCTGAATCTCAGCGAAAACGTGCTGGCGGTCGGGATCTCGGAGCGCACGCAGGCGGAGGCCGTGGACCGGCTGGCCCGGAATATTTTCCGGGATGAGGAAGCCCGGATCGATACGGTCCTGGCCTTCTATATCCCCCATACCCGCGCGTTCATGCATCTGGATACCGTATTTACCCAGGTGGACCGGGACAAATTCACGGTGCACCCCGGCATTCTGCCGTCCCTGCGCATTTTCGAGATCACCGGGCGCGGAGAGAAACGCCTGCATTTCCGGGAACTTTCGGAAAGCCCGCAGGACGCGCTGGCCCGCTACCTGCATCTGGACAAAGTGGAGCTGATCCGCTGCGGCGGCGGCGACCGGATCGCCGCGGACCGCGAGCAGTGGAACGACGGCTCCAATACCCTCTGCATTGCTCCGGGCAAAGTCCTGGTCTATGACCGCAACTATGTGACCAATCAGCTGCTGGCGGATGCCGGCATCACGGTTCTGTCCTTCAACGGGTCGGAACTGTCCCGGGGCAGAGGAGGCCCCCGCTGCATGAGCATGCCCTTTGAACGGGGGTAACGTTCTGACTCCGAAGAGTGCCATATGCTGTTCCTTGACATTCTGAAACTGCAGGCGGTCCTGATCATGCTGATGCTGGTCGGGCTGGTCTGCAAAAAAACCGGTATTATCGACAACCACTCCCGCAAGGGACTGATCAACTTCTGCCTGGACGTCATCATCCCCTGCAATGTGATCAAGGCGGGGATGACGAAGCTGGACCCCGATATCGCGCGGAGCGGCATGCTGACGCTGATCTGCGGCTTTGTTGTACTGATCCTGACCGTGATCGCCAACCGCTTCCTGTTCCGGAAGACGACGGACGATCACCGGAGGATCATGCAGTACTGCATGGTCGCCTCCATGAGCGGCTTTTTCGGCAACCCGATCGCGGAAGCGCTGTTCGGTGCGGAAGGCATTATTCTGGTCTCGCTGTTCCTGATCTCCGTCCGGGTCGCCGTCTGGTCCATGGGGAACGTCTATTATGTGAAGGAAAAGATGTCGCTCGGTCAGCTGATCAAAAAAGCGATGATCAATCCTCCCATGATCGGCACCTTTATCGGACTGCTGTTTATGGCAACGGGCTGGCAGCTGCCGGCGCTGCTGATGCAGCCCATCAGCCAGCTGAGCGCCTGCACGTCTCCGGTCATCATGGTCGTGGTCGGGACTTTTCTGGCGGATCTGGACTTCAGAAAGGGCTGGGACCGCGACACGCTGGAGGTCACGCTGTTCCGCCTGATCCTGCTGCCCCTTCTGGCCTGGGGAACGGGACTGCTGCTGGGGCTGCGCGGCCCCGGCCTTACGATTGCCGTCTTTATGACCGGAACCCCGGCCGGGTCTACGGCCATGATCTATGCCGAGCGGTACGGCAGCGACACGGAATTCGCCACGCGCTGCGTGGCCATGACGACGCTGTTTTCCCTGGTGACCATGCCGCTCTGGTGCTATTTCGTCAGATAATAACCGGGAGACCAAACAGGAAACAGAACCTAAATGACACGTGATTTCAGTAAAAGCCGCTTATCTATTTTCATCTCCTATATCCGGCCCCACCGCCGGGACTTCGCGCTGGACATGCTGTTCTCCGCGCTGATCGCGGCGGTGGATCTGGTGTTCCCGTATGTGTCCCGCTGGTCCATGAATACGCTGCTGCCGGGCCGCCTGTTCGGCGCTTTCTTTGCCGTGATGGCCTGCATGCTGGCGGCTTACCTGCTGCGCTCCGTATTCAATTACCTGATCACGGTGATCGGGCACGGCATGGGCATGAAGGTGGAGACCGACATGCGCCGGGACGTGTTCAACCACATGCAGAACCTGTCCTACAGCTTTTTTGACAGGAACCGGACCGGCGTGCTGCTGGCGCGTGTGACCAACGACCTGTTTGAGGTGGTGGAACTGGCGCATCACGGGCCGGAAAACATCCTGATCTGCAGCCTTACCATCCTGGGCGCCATGATCGTACTTTTCCTGATCAACTGGAAGCTGGCCCTGGTCCTGCTGATCCTGATGCCCGTCCTGATCGGCTTCACTCTGCGGCAGCGGCAGCGCATGCAGGAGGCCAACCGGGAAGTGAAGGTCAAGATCGGAGAGATCAACGCGGCGATCGAAAGCGGGATCTCCGGGATCCGCACCTCCAAGGCGTTCGCCAATGAAGCGGAAGAGGACGCCAAGTTTGACAGGGCGAACGAGGCCTACCGCAGCAGCCGGAACGCTTATTACCGGGCGATGGGCCTGTTCAACGGCGGGATCGAAGCCACCATCGGCATCATGCAGGTGGCGGTCATCGCCGTGGGCGGCTTCCTGATCATGCGGGATCAGATGAATTACATCGATCTCATCACCTTTACCCTGTATATTTCCACCTTTACCTCGCCGGTGCGCAAACTGGCGCAGTTTATGGAGATCTTTACCACCGGCATGGCCGGCTACGACCGCTTCCTGGAGATCATGCGTACGCAGCCGGATATTCAGGACGCGCCGGACGCGGAAGAACTGGAAAATGTGCGCGGCGAGATCGAACTGGATCACGTCTCGTTCCGCTATAA
The DNA here is from genome assembly GCA_902796695.1 of uncultured Lachnospiraceae bacterium. GTDB lineage: Bacteria > Bacillota > Clostridia > Lachnospirales > Lachnospiraceae > UBA6987. The sequence goes on along the minus strand of CADBQE010000172.1, from coordinate 12,657 downwards.
GGAAGGCCGCCCGGTCCTGGAGGACGTTTCCCTGCATATCGCGCCGGGCGAGACCTACGCGCTGGTGGGCTCCTCCGGCGGCGGCAAAACGACGCTGTGCCACCTGATCCCGCGTTTTTACGACGTGAACGCCGGCCGCGTGCTGGTGGACGGACACGACGTACGGAGCCTGACGCAGGCATCCCTGCGGCGCAATATCGGGATCATTCAGCAGGATGTCTTTATCTTTGCCGGAACGGTCATGGAGAACATCCGCTACGGCCGGCCGGATGCCACAGACCGCGAAGTCTACGCGGCGGCCGTGCAGGCCGAGATCCACGAGGACATCATGCAGATGCCGGACGGCTATCAGACCTTTGTGGGAGAACGCGGCGTGCAGCTTTCGGGCGGGCAGAAGCAGCGCCTGTCCATCGCACGCGTGATCCTGAAGAATCCGCCGATCCTGATCCTGGATGAGGCGACTTCGGCGCTCGACAGCGTGACCGAAGTGAAGATCCAGGAGAGTCTGGACCGGCTGAGCGAAGGCAAGACCTGTCTGGTGATCGCGCACCGCCTTTCCACGGTGCGGCGCGCCAGCCGGATCGCGGTGATCGACAGCCACCGGATCATAGAAGAAGGCAGCCGGGAAGAACTGCTGGCTCTGGACGGGGCCTATGCCGCGTTGGAGCGGGCGCAGAAACTGAAGTAACGAAAGAAGGAAAGAATCATGACGATAGGGGTACTCACGAGCGGCGGCGACGCGCCGGGTATGAACGCAGCCATCCGGGCCGTGGTGCGGGCCGGTCTTTGCCAGGGCTGGCGTGTGCTGGGAATCGAACGGGGCTATGCGGGCCTGTTAAGCGGCGATGTCCGCGAGATGACGTCCAAGGGCGTATCCGAGGTGATCGGCCGCGGCGGCACGATCCTGTATACCGCCCGCAGCGAGGAACTCATGACGCTGGGCGGACAGGCCCGGGCGGCGGCCAACTGCCGGGACATGGGGCTGGATGCCCTGGTCGTGATCGGCGGGGACGGCTCGTTCCGCGGCGCCTGCTCGCTGGCGGACCTGGGCATTCCGGTCATCGGGATCCCGGGGACCATCGATCTGGATATTGCCTGCACGGACTATACCATCGGATTTGACACGGCCGTAAATACGGCCATGGAAGCGATCGACAAGATCCGGGATACGTCTTCTTCCCATGAACGCTGCAGCATCGTGGAAGTGATGGGCCGCTCCGCCGGCTATATCGCGCTCTACTGCGGCATTTCCACCGGCGCGGAGGATATCCTGCTGCCGGAGAACTGGAAGGACGACGTGCAGGGACTGATCCACAGCGTCCTGGAAGGCCGGAAATCCGGAAAGAAGCACAATCTGATCATTAATGCGGAAGGCGTGGGACACTCCGCGGAGCTGGCGGAAAAAATCGAGGCTGCTACCGGCGTGGAATCCCGGGCCACGATCCTGGGTTACCTGCAGCGCGGCGGTTCCCCGACCTGCCGCGACCGCATCATGGCGACCCGCATGGGCGTGCACGCCGTAAAACTGATCGCCGCCGGACAGACGGGACGGGTCGTCGCCTACAAAAACGACGATATCGTGGACTTCGAGATCCATGAAGCGCTCGCCATGCAGAAGCATATCGGCGAGAGCTGGCTCACCATGCTGCCGCTGCTGAAGCGGTAGAGCGAAAGAAAAGAGAAACAGGCGTGACCGCCGGGGCCGCGCCTGTCTTTTTTTGTCTGCCGTCCGCCGAAGTTTTTATGCTTTGGCAAGCAGACGTGCTTTTTCTTTTTCGGCCTGCCGAAGGTCCGTATCTTCCGTAAATCCCCATTCGTTTTTCAGGAGATCAATGATCCGGTCATAGGTCTCCGCCGCTTTCCGGTATTCGCCCATGATCTCGTAGATATCTGCGATGGCCGTCAGTTCATCGGTAAAGCGCGGCCGGCGGGCTGACTTCTCATAGGACTGCTCGTAGAGAGCGACCGCTTTCCGATACTCGCCTTTTTTCGCGTAATACTGCGCGGCTTCGAACAGGCAGACGGGATCTTCCGGATGTGCCGCCGTCAGGTCTTCCATGATTCTGTCTGCCGTTTCGGCGTCAAAGCGCGCCAGAGCGATATGCGCCCGGTAGACCTGGACCATAACGGGCCTGGCGTCCGGAAGCCCGGCCACGCGGTCCAGACAGGCTTCCGCCTCGTCCGCCCGGTGGTCCGCGATCAGGTTGTCCAGCAGATACAGGTACGGCAGGCGGACTTCGGGATTGTCCTCAACGATCCCGCGCCAGAATTCGACGGCCTTCGTGTGATTGGCAATGTTCCAGTCCCAGACCGCGTGGCCCTCCGCCCGGTTCAGGACCCACTGACAGTCCTTTACTCCGGGGGCCTTCCGGATGGCGTCTTTGGCATAGCGGGCGGCCTGCGCGGCGCAGGAATTCATCCGGTGCCAGTACAGGTAGGCGATAAGGCTCGTCGCCCGCTGTCCGTTCTGCCCGTCATCCAGCTGTGTCTTCAGAAAGTCCTCGTATTCCCTGAAGAGATCCTGCGGGAGTTCCTCTGTAATATCCAGACTGTTTTCGATCCGGTTCAGGCGCTGTTCGCTTGTCAGATCAAACAGGTCGTCGATGCTGACCCCGAAGGTCTCCGCCAGAAGAGGAAGCGTCGTGATATCGGGCATGGCCACGGAATTTTCCCACTTGGACACGGCCTGTGCCCCGATCCCCAGCTTCTCCGCCAGCTGCTCCTGCGTCAGGCCGGCCTTGAACCGCAGCTGTCTGATTTTCTTTCCCAGTTCCATTTGATGGTTCCTCCTCATCATTTTTTTGACTGCACCCGCATCATACAACGGGACTCATGGGAATACAATAACGCAGCAGGCAAGTTCACCCGCCTGTCGGTGGAATCGGGAGGGGAAGATGACGCCAAACAACTTGCCTTTCCGCCCCCGATAGGGTACAATGTTGCATTATGGAAAAATACGAACTGACGGAACAGCAACTGGATAAACTGGAACAGATGACGGCCGCGTATGCCGCGCGGCTGGGGCATGTTCCCACGGCATTCGTGCAGACGTTCGGCTGCCAGATGAATGCGCGGGATTCGGAAAAGCTGGCGGGCATCCTGCGGGAAGCCGGCTTTGCGGAAGGCGCGGATGAGACGGCGGACGTGGTGGTGATCAATACCTGCACGGTGCGCGAGAATGCCAACGAACGCCTCTACGGACATCTGGGGCACTTGAACAGCATGAAGCGGGAACATCCCGGCAAGCTGATCGTGCTCTGCGGCTGCATGATGCAGGAGCCCGACGAGGTGGAGCGCATCCGCCGGACATACTCCTTTGTGGACGTTGTATTCGGCACCCACAACCTGTACCGCTTCCCGGAGCTGCTGGCGCGCCGCCTGGGCGGGGAAAAGCGGGTCTTTGAAGTCTGGGACGCGCCGCGGGAGATGGTGGAGGAACTTCCGAAAAAGCGCGAAGTGCCCTACAAATCCGGCGTCAATATCAGCTTCGGGTGCGACAATTTCTGCACCTACTGCATCGTGCCCTACGTACGGGGCCGGGAGCGGAGCCGCAGGCCGGAGGATATCCTGGAGGAAGTCAGGCGCCTGGCCGCGGACGGCGTTATCGAGATCATGCTGCTGGGCCAGAACGTCAATTCCTACGGGAAAGGACTGGAAGAGCCCGTCACCTTCGCACAGCTTCTGGAGCAGGTAGCGGCCGTGCCGGGCATCGAGCGGGTGCGGTTTATGACTTCGCATCCGAAGGATCTCTCGGACGAGCTGATCGCGGCCATGGCACGCCAGCCGAAGGTCTGCCGGCCTCTGCATCTGCCCATGCAGAGCGGATCCAGCCGCATCCTGAAGGCGATGAACCGCCGCTATACGAAAGAAAGCTATCTGGCTCTCACGGAACGGATCCGGGCCGCCATCCCGGATATTCATCTGACCACGGACATCATCGTGGGCTTCCCGGGCGAGACCGAAGAAGACTTCGAAGAAACGCTGGATGTGGTGCGCCGCGTGCGCTTCGACAGCGCCTTCACCTTTATCTACAGCCCGCGTACCGGTACGCCGGCCGCTTCCATGCCGGATCAGGTGCCGCCCGAGGTCGTGAAAGACCGCTTTGCGCGCCTGCTCAGCCTGGTGCAGAGCATCGGCGGAGAAGAAAGCCTGCGGGAACTGGGACAGACGATGCCCGCACTGGTGGAAGAAGCCGATGAAACGCACCCCGGCCGGGTAACGGGGCGCCTTGGCACGAATGTCATGGTGCATTTTGACGGCGACCCGTCCCTGATCGGCCGGATCGTCAACGTAAAACTGGAGGAAAAACGGGGCTTTTATTACCTCGGTACGATGACGGAATGACGGAGATCGGGAAAAAAGCCGTGATGGATCACTTCCTGCAGGAAGCGGATCCGCTTTTTCTGGGCCGCAGCGAACGCGGCCTTCTTTTTGAAGTCTGCGGAAACGGCTTTTACAGTGTGAGACTGACTCTGACCGGAGCGGAGGACGACCCGCCGGAAAACGCGGTCTGGGATCACGCCGGCCTGCGGCCGGACGGAGAGGACGGCTATATTCTCTGTGCCCGCTGGGAAGAAGAGCCGGATACGAAAACGCAGGAAGCCGACGCGCCGGTCCGGGTCCCGTTCGAACTGCCGTTTCGGGATTATGAGATCTGCGTGGAATATTTTGACGGGACCGCCGCGGCTTTCGGCTATGCGCCGTGGGACAGGCTGGCGGACTGCTGCCGGGAACTGGCGGAAAAAGCGGACTGCCCCTTCACGGAACTGAATGAGCGGGAGCGGGAACTGCTGCCCCTTATCCGCGAACTGGCGGCACTGGGAGACCGGGAATCAGCCCCGGAAAAGGACTGCCCGCTCCTCGAAAAAATGGCGACGGACCGGGGCTGCGAAGCCCTGATCCCGCGCATGAAACATATGATGGAGCTGGAACGGCGCTGTGAGCCGGCCGATAAGACCCGGGAACGGGAACTGGAGGCTGCGGTAAGAGAAGTGAACAGTGCGGACTCCGAACCGCTCTGGCGCGCGATCCTGGACCGTCTGAAAGAATCCCAGGACGGATTTCCGAAGGAGCGTCTGCTGATCACGGATCCCGCCCGATACGCGCGATACCGGGAGGAGACGGCCCGCATCACGGATTATTTCCTGGATAACGGCTATACCGGCTCGTTTCCCGCATTTGAGAAGGAAGGGCATCCGGCAAAACGCAGGACCAGAACCTCCTACGGTCAGCGCTTCCGGCTCACCCCGGAAGATGAGAAACGGTTTTTTGTGCGCTTCCGCCCTTCGTACCGGCTGGAGGCCCGCGATGTACTGGTGAGCACCGATATCACCGCGGGATTTATTCCGGGCGGAGGAGGAAAGCAGGCGGAAAGACCTTCCGGCCTGTTCTTCGACGGCGGGAAGAGCCTGGCGGAGACCTTTTTTATGGATATCCCGCTGGAGGATCTGCCGGACAGACGGGGCAGAAACCGCCGGGTGCCGGGTGAACTCTCATCCGGACAGTTAAGCAGGCTCCGGGGCTGGTTGGAGGGAGAGAAACGGCTGTCCGAGCATCAGATGGTGCGGCCCGTGACCGCGGCCGTCATGATCTTCATGCTCCTTCTGGCGGGGCTGGCCGGCTTTGTCCTGGTGGGACTGCTGATGCTGCTGGCCGGCTCGCTGGTCCTTCTTATTGCCGGAAAAGGCGCGGAGATCCCGGGGATGATCCGGGATATCCCCTGGGGGAAGCTGCTGCTGTTTAGTGAAGCCGTATGCCTGCTGTTCCCGGTTTTAAGGAGTCTGATCCGCAGGATCCGGGAACGAAAAACGAACTGAAAAGAACGGGGGAGCAGCCGGCGCTGCTCCCTTCTTCGTGAAACAATCCTTGCCTTTTCGGGCAAAAAACGATAAAATGAACTGTCAGGGACCGACTCCGCGCGTCCCTGAAGAAGCATTTACAGAACAGGAAGACCGCCCATGCTTTCACCGATGATGCAGCACTATCTGGCTACCAAGGAAGAGAATAAGGATTGCATACTGTTTTACCGTCTCGGGGACTTCTATGAGATGTTTTTCGACGACGCGAAGACCGCCGCGAAGGAACTGGAACTGGTGCTGACCGGCAAGGACTGCGGTCTGCCGGAGCGGGCTCCCATGTGCGGCGTGCCGTATCACGCGGTGGACAGCTATGTGAACCGGCTGGTGGAAAAGGGCTATAAGGTCGCCATCGCGGAGCAGATGGAAGACCCCAAGCTGGCCAAGGGCCTGGTGAAGCGGGAAGTGATCCGGATCGTCACCCCCGGGACCAATATCAGTACGGAAGCGCTGGATGAGCGGAAAAACAACTATATGATGGCGGTGGCCGCGGACGGCCGCAGCTTCGGCATGGCGGTCACGGACGTGAGCACCGGGGAATTCCTGGTAGCGGAGTTAAAGTCCCGCAAGGCGCTGGAGGACGAACTGGTCAAATTCGCCCCGTCGGAAGTGGTGGGCAATGAAGCGCTGCTGATCAGCGGTCTTGACTTATCCGGCACCGGAAGGCCGGGCGGCTTTGCCTTCAACGCGCTGCCCGGACGGTATTTTAAGGAATCCGAGGCGGTCCGCCTGCTGACAAAGCATTTTTCCGTAGCCAATATTCAGGCGCTGGGACTGGACGATCTGCCCGCCGGCCTGCTGGCGGCGGGAGCGCTGCTGGCTTATCTGGAAGAGACGCAGAAGAATTCGCTGCAGCATATCGACCGCCTGCAGATCTATAATCCTTCGCGCTATATGATCCTGGATTCCGCCGCCAGAAGGAATCTGGAACTGACCGAAACGATCCGCGACAAGAGCCGCCGCGGCTCCCTGCTCTGGGTGCTGGACAAGACGAAAACCGCCATGGGAGCGCGCCGGCTGCGCAGCTTCCTGGAGCAGCCGCTGCTGGACAAGGAGGAGATCCTGGCCAGGCAGGAGGCCATTGCGGAATTAAACGGCGCCATCATCGACCGCGAGGAACTGCGGGAATACCTGGGCCCGGTCTATGATCTGGAGCGCCTGATCGGCCGGCTGGCTTTCGGCAATGCGTCGCCGCGGGACATGATCGCCTTAAAGCAGTCCCTGAAGATGATCCCGCCGCTCAAAAGCGTGCTGGAGCCGAAGAGGTCCGCGCGCCTGAAACAGCTGAACGCGGCGCTGGATCCGCTGGAGGATATGACGGACCTGCTGGAGCGCGCCATCGCGGAGGATCCGCCCCTGACGGTGCGGGAAGGCGGCATCATCAAGCCCGGCTACAGCGAGGAAAACGACCGCCTGCATCTGGCCTCCACCGAGGGCAAGAACTGGCTGCTGGAGCTGGAAACGCAGGAGCGCGAACGCACCGGCATCCGGAATCTGAAGATCAAATACAACAAAGTTTTCGGCTATTACCTGGAAGTCACCAATTCCTTCAAGGACATGGTCCCCGCGGACTATGTGCGCAAGCAGACGCTGGTCGGCGCGGAGCGCTATACCATGCCGCGCCTGAAGGAACTGGAGGACATCATCGTGGGCGCGCAGGACAAAAGCACGGCGCTGGAATACGACCTGTTCTGCGAAGTGCGCGAGACGCTGGTCAGCCAGGTCTCGCGGCTGAAACAGACGGCGGAGGCCGTGGCCGTCCTGGACGCGCTGATCTCGCTGGCCGTGGCCGCGGACCGCTACGGCTACGTGCGGCCGGCCATTAACGATAAGGGCGTGATCCGGATTAAAGAAGGACGCCACCCCGTCGTGGAGCAGATGCTGGAAGGAGAGCGCTTCATCGCGAACGATACGTTCCTGGACGGCGCGGACCACCGGCTTTCCATCATCACCGGCCCGAATATGGCCGGCAAATCCACGTATATGCGGCAGACGGCGCTGATCGTGCTGATGGCGCAGATCGGGTCGTTCGTACCGGCTGCGGAGGCGGACATCTGCCTGTGCGACCGCATCTTTACGCGGGTCGGCGCTTCGGACGATCTGGCATCCGGCCAGAGCACCTTCATGGTGGAAATGACGGAAGTGTCCAATATCCTGCGGAATGCCACGCGGAACAGCCTGATCATCCTGGATGAGATCGGACGCGGCACCAGCACCTTCGACGGCCTGTCCATTGCCTGGGCGGTCGCGGAGCACGTGGCCAGCACGCGGCTGCTGGGCGCGAAAACGCTGTTTGCCACGCACTATCATGAACTGACGGAGCTGGAAGGCAGCGTGGCCGGCGTCAGAAACTACTGCGTCGCCGTGAAGGAACAGGGCGATTCCGTAATCTTCCTGCGCAAGATCATTCCCGGCGGAGCGGATAAAAGCTACGGGATCCAGGTCGCCCGGCTGGCCGGCCTGCCCGAAAGCGTATTGAAGCGCGCCCGGGAACTGGTGGAAGAACTCTCGGACGCGGATATTTCCCGCCGCGCCGCGGAGATCGCGTCCGCGGACCCGGGACCAAAGCGCGCGGAGACCGCGCCGCTCGTCAAACGGCCGGATGCAGTGGACCGCGGCCAGCTGAGCCTGTTCGCCCCCGCCACGGATGACGAAGTGATCCGGGAGATCGAAACCCTGGACCTGGAAGAAATGACTCCCAAAGAGGCCTTGAACACCTTATACCGCCTGCAGGCCGACATCCGGAACCGGACATAACAGCCGGCCTGCCGCATATAACCCGAACCGCAGGGGCCGATGCACCGCCCCATACCCGAAACGAAGGAGCCGATATGGCGTCGGCCCGGAAAAAGGAGGAGACTCATGATCAAAGAACTGCTGCATTTTATCGAACAGAGCCCGGTATGCTTCCATGCCGTCGAAAACGTGCGGACCCGGCTGGAACGGGACGGCTTCGTGGCCCTGCCCTCCGCGGACTGGGAGCTGGTGCCCGGAGGCAAATACTACATCACCCGGAACGGCTCGTCCCTGATCGCTTTCAAAGTGCCGCACGGCACGGTGAAGGGCTTCGTGATCTCCGCCAGCCATTCCGACAGCCCGTGCCTGAAGATCCGCGACCATGCGGAATTAAAAGGTCCGGCGGTCCGTCTGGAAACGGAGCGCTACGGCGGCATGATCAATGCCAGCTGGGTGGACCGCCCCTTAAGCGTGGCCGGCCGCGTGCTGGTGCGGCGGGAGGACGGCCTGGTGACGCGCCTGGTCAATCTGAAAAAGGACTGCGCCCTGATCCCCAACGTCGCCATTCACATGCAGAAGGGGATCAATGAAAGCGTCAAATACGATCCGGCAAAAGACCTGGTCGCCCTGTTCTGTGAAACGGAAGGGGCGGGCAGCTTCCGCCGGGAGATCGCGCAGGCCGCCGGTGCGGACGAAGAGGATATCCTTTCCTGGGATCTGTATCTGTACAACAACCAGCCGGGCACGGTCTGGGGCCCGGACAAGGAATTCGCCTCCAGTCCCCGTCTGGATGATCTGGGCTGCGTCTTTGCCTGCACGGAAGGCTTTCTGGACGCCGAAGAGACGGACCGCGTGCCCGTGCTCTGCGTTTTCGACAACGAAGAGATCGGCTCCGGCACCAAGCAGGGGGCCGCGTCCGATTTCCTGCCCCGCGTGCTGAAACTGATCTCCGAATCGCTGTTCTTAAGCCCCGCGCAGCATCTGGGCCTTCTGGACAACAGCTGGATGCTGTCCTGCGACAACGGACACGCGAAGCATCCGAATCATCCGGAAGTCGCGGATACCAACGAAGCGCCGGCCTTAAACGGCGGCGTTGTGATAAAACATTCGCCCCGCTATGCAACGGATGCGGTATCCTGCGCTGTATTCAGTGAGATATGCCGGCGGGCCGGCGTGCCTGTTCAGCATTATTCCAACCGCCCGGATATGCCCGGCGGCGGGACGCTCGGCCTGATCGCCAATCTGGACACCCCGATCAGCACCGTGGATATCGGCATGGCGCAGCTGGCCATGCATTCCAGTTTTGAAACGATGGGCAGCCGCGACGCGGAATATTTCTATGAAGCGATCAAGGCGTCCTATGAAGCCCGCGTCAGCTTCCGCGGGGACGAGGTGAGACTGTCGTAAGACAGGAAAAGCGGGCGGCGCGTTCCGCCCGCGGCAAAGGAAGAATTATGGCACAGATCCGTATTTTAGATGAGCAGACGATCGATCAGATCGCGGCCGGAGAAGTGGTCGAAAGGCCCGTCTCCGTGGTGAAGGAACTGGTGGAAAACGCGCTGGACGCGGGAGCGGACAGCATCTCCGTAGAGATCGAAGGCGGCGGCATGGACCTGATCCGGATCACGGACAACGGGAAGGGGATCCCGGCCGATCAGGTGCAGCTGGCCTTTTTCCGCCACGCGACCAGCAAGATCGAGACCGCCCGCGACCTGTTTTCCCTGCATTCGCTGGGCTTCCGCGGGGAAGCGCTTTCCAGCATTTCCTCCGTGGCCCGGGTCGACCTGGTGACGCGGACGGCGGATTCGATCAGCGGCTGGCACTACGTGATCGAAGGCGGCATGGAAATGCTTTCGGAGGAGACCGGCGCCCCGCTGGGGACCTGCTTTACGGTGCGTGACCTCTTTTACAATACGCCGGTGCGGCGGGGCTTCATGAAATCGCCGCAGACCGAGACCTCCTATGTCGTGACGCTGATGGAGCATCTGTCCTTAAGCCGGCCGGGCGTGGCCATGCGCCTGACGGCGGACGGGAAACTGCGTCTGCAGACCAGCGGCGGCTATGCACTGAAAGATATCATTTATACCCTGTTCGGACGCGAGACCGCGTCTCACCTGCGGCCTGTTTCCTACGAAACGGACCGGATGCGCGTGGAAGGCTACGCGGGCGAACCGGTGCTGAACCGCGGCAACCGCGGCGGCGAGCTCATGTTTGTGAACGGACGCTTTGTCAGGAGTCCCCTCCTGATGAAAGCCGTCGAGCAGGCCTATCACGGCCTGACCATGCAGCATAAATTCCCGGTGGCGGTGCTGCGCATTGCCATGGATCCGGAACTGGTGGACGTGAACGTTCATCCGCAGAAAACGGAGGTCCGCTTCCGCGATGAGAAGGCGATATTCGATCTGGTCTACCGGGGCGTCCGGGACGCGCTGTTTGCCCGGGACCTGATCCCGGAGCCGGAAAAAACGGAGGAAGAGGGGGAAGAGCGGAAGACCGCTGCGGCTTCGCCTGCCCCGGCTGTTCCGTCAGCCGCGTCCGTTCCGTCAGCCGCGTCCGTTCCGGCCGTTCCGGCTTCGCCTGCGCCGGCTGTTCCGTCAGCCGCATCCGTTCCGTCCGTTCCGGCTTCGCCTGCGTCGTCTGTTCTGTCAGCTTCGCCTGCCCCGGCCGCCCCGGATCGCTCCGAAAAGAGCACTTTCCCGGCGCCCGAAGCCTATGCGCGGCCCGCTGCCCCGGAAACGTTCCGGGAATCCGTGGATTACCGCGTGGAAGCGGACCGCCGCCTGCTGGATCAGATCCTCTCCGCACCGGCCCCGCAGGGCAGGCCAGTACAGGCGACGCTGTTTGAAGACAAAATCATAGAACCCGAAAAAGAAAAGTCCTTCCGCCTGATCGGCCAGGTTTTCGACACGTACTGGCTGATGGAGTACGGCGAATGGTTCCTGCTGGCGGACCAGCATGCCGTGCATGAAAAGATCCTCTATGAACGCACCATGCGCTCCCTGAAGGAAAAACAGGCGACCACGCAGCAGCTGATGCCGCCGGTGGTCCTGTCCCTGACCGGCGCGCAGCAGGAGACCCTGCGGCGCTTTGGCGACACCTTCTGCTCCCTGGGCTTTGAGATCGAATCCCTGGGCGGCCGCGAGATCCGCATGGACGGCGTGCCGGCCAACCTGTTTTCGCTCTCGTCCCGGGACCTGTTCCTGGATATGCTGGATGAGCTGGCGGAGGAACGCGTCACCGCACCGGCCATGATCGACGAAAAAGTGGCTCTCATGAGCTGCAAAGCCGCCGTGAAGGGCAATGATCCGCTGGCGTTCGAAGAAGCGGAAGCGCTGCTGAAGGAACTGCTGAAACTGGAAAATCCCTATGCCTGCCCGCACGGGCGGCCCACCATGATCCGGATGAGCAGAACGGATCTGGAAAAGAAATTCAAGCGCATCGTATGAGCAAGAAGCCTGCTGTAATCGTGCTGACGGGGCCCACGGCCGTGGGCAAGACCGAACTGTCCCTGCGGCTGGCGGAAGCGCTTGGCGGCGAGATCATCGGGGCGGATTCCATGCAGGTCTACCGCGGCATGGATATCGGCACGGCCAAGGCCTCCGCGGCGGAACGGGCCCGCATCCCGCATCATATGATCGATGTGGCCGATCCGGCCTGCCGCTTCAGCGTAGCGGACTATGTTCCGGCGGCCGAGGCGGCGCTCCGCGATATCCTGGCGCGGGGCCGGACGCCCCTGATCTGCGGCGGCACCGGCTTCTATATCCAGGCACTGCTCAAGGGCCTGGATTTTTCCGAAGAAGAGGAGAACGGCCTGCGCCGGACTCTGGAAGAACGGATGGAGCGGGAAGGGCCGGAAACCCTGCACCGTGAACTGGCGCAGATCGATCCGGACGCCGCTGCCGCCATCCATCCGAATAACCGAAAACGCGTGATCCGGGCCCTGGAGTTCTTCCGCCGGACCGGACGCCGCATCTCGGAACTGAATGAAGAGCAGCGGGAGCAGGAGAGCCCTTACCGGGTCCTGTACCTGGTGCTGACCCTGCCGCGGGAGACCCTCTACGCCCGG
>CADBQE010000171.1 GCA_902796695.1 uncultured Lachnospiraceae bacterium | reverse complement strand
TTCGCCTGCCTGTCCGCCATTACGCCGCCTGTCGCTCTGGCTGCCTACGCCGGCGCCGGCATAGCGAAGAGCAACCCGATGACAACCGCCGTGCAGGCCTGCAAGATCGGCTTCGCGGGCTTCATCGTTCCATTCGTGTTCTGCTACAACAGCGCCATGAACTTAAACGGCTCGCTGGGAGAGATCCTGCTGGTCTGCGGCACCGCTCTGATCGGCTGCTTCGGCATGTCCTGCGGCATGCAGGGCTGGTATTTCAGCAGACAGCGGAAGGTTACCTGGCTTTTCCGCCTTATTATCATCGCGGCCGGCCTGTGCATGATGATCCCGAACGATCTGTTAAGTATCATCGGCCTGGTGATCCTTGTGGCTGTTGCGTTCTATGAGATCATGCTGAATAAAAAAGAAGCAAATCCGGCTGCGGCCTGAGAGCCTGCTCCGGAGCAAAAGTCCCGATAGTCCGGAAACTGATGGTTTCCTCACTATAAAACAAAATGAAAAAGGAGAGTAACACAATGAAGAAGATCATGAGCATGCTGCTGGTGCTGGCTATGGTCCTGTCTCTGGCTGCCTGCGGCGGCGGAAACACTCCGGCCACCACGACGAAGGCTCCCGAAAACCAGGGAACCCAGGCGCCCGCTCCTCAGGGCGGCGGCTACGAGTACAAGGGTGACCGCATGACCATCGGCGGCGCTGACTCCACCGGTACCATGTATGCGGCGGCTGTCGCCGTAGCGACCACCTTCACCAACAACATCAACGGCCTGAACGTCGATGCGACGACCTCCTCCGGTTCCAACGAGAACGCGTTAAAGGTCAACAGCGGCGAACTGCAGCTGGGCATGTGCTCCGGCGACGCGGCTCTGAGCGCTGTGAACGGCACCGGCAAATTTGCGGATTCCGGCAAGCAGGAAAACATCTGCGCGATCGGCGCTGTGTATCCGTCCCTGTCCAACTGGATCGCTCTGAAGTCCTCCGGCTACACCTACCTGCATGATGCGAAGGGCACCTTCGGTATCGGCCCGTCCGCTTCCACTTCCGAATCCTCCGCTCTGCTGGGCCTGGAAGTTTCCGGCATCACGAAAGACAACGCGAACCTGGTCAACGTCACCCTGGGTGAAGGCGCCGACAACGTAGCTGACGGCACCATGACCGCTTCCACCGCTTTCGCCGGCGTTCCCGTAGGCGCTCTGGCGAACGCTGCCAACACCAAGGACTGCATCCTGCTCGGCTTCACCGATGAAGAGCTGGACAAGATCTGCGCTGCCAACCCTGCTTACTACAAGGCCACGATCCCTGCCGGCACCTACAAGGGCCAGGATACGGATGTTCCTACCTTCGGCGTGAAGTGCATGGTCATCTGCAACAAGAGCATGGGCTATGACGAAGCTTACCAGATGGCGAAGACTCTGTATGAACAGGCCGAAAAGATGATCGAAGGCAACAAGTTCTTCTACAACATGGCCGACAAGAGCTTCATCGCCAATGATCTGCCGATCAGCCTGCACCCCGGTGCGGAAGCCTTCTATAAGGAAGTCGGCATCATCAAATAATTAAAACAGGCGGAATTTTTTAAAAATCTGCTTGCACACCGCGCCCTGGCATGATAATATGTCAGGGCGCTTTATTTTGCACGCAGGCGGATCGGCGGGAACGGTGCCGGAATAACGGTCTCCCCCGAAGCGAAGCCTGCGGAAGAAAAAAACCAGGAGGATAAGAAAATGAGCGTTATTTCCATGAAACAGCTCTTGGAAGCCGGTGTTCACTTCGGCCATCAGACCAAGCGCTGGAACCCCAAAATGGCCCCTTACATCTACACGGAGCGCAACGGCATCCACATCATCGACCTGCAGAAAACGGTCGGCATGATCGATGACGCCTACAATGCCCTGGTCCAGATCGTAGCCGACGGCGGCACGGTCCTGTTCGTGGGCACCAAGAAGCAGGCGCAGGACGCCATCCAGATGGAAGCGGAACGCTGCGGCATGTTCTATGTCAACCAGCGCTGGCTGGGCGGCATGCTGACCAACTTCAAGACCATTCAGAGCCGTATCGCCCGTCTGCGCGCGATCGAGCAGATGAGCAAGGACGGCACTTTCGAAGTGCTGCCCAAGAAGGAAGTCGCCGCGCTGCAGAAAGAATGGGACAAACTGGAGAAGAACCTGGGCGGCATCAAGGATATGAAGCGTCTGCCCGACGTGATCTTCGTTGTCGACCCCAAGAAGGAACGCATCTGCGTCCAGGAAGCCCTGACCCTGAACATCCCGCTCATCGGCATCGCGGACACCAACTCCGATCCCGAAGAACTGGATTACGTGATCCCCGGCAATGACGACGCCATCCGCGCCGTGAAGCTGATCGTGGGCAAGATGGCGGACGCCGTCATCGAAGGCAACCAGGGCGAACAGCTGACCGAAGCTTCCGCTCAGGAAGAAGCCCCCGAAGAAACGGTCGAACAGGCCGCCGAAGCAAAGGAAGAGGAGGAGTAAACCATGGCGATCACCGCTGCTGCTGTTAAAGAACTGCGCGAAATGACCGGCGCCGGCATGATGGACTGCAAGAAGGCCCTGACCGCCACCGACGGCGATATGGAAAAGGCCGTTGAATTCCTGCGTGAAAAAGGCCTGGCTGCCGCCGCCAAGAAGGCCGGCCGCATTGCCGCGGAAGGTCTGGTAACCGCCAAGGTCGTCGGCAAGAAGGCCGTTCTGGTGGAAGTCAACTCCGAAACCGACTTCGTGGCCAAGAATGCCGAATTCCAGCAGTACGTCTCCGACGTGGCCGATCAGGTTATGAAGTCCGACGCTGCCACCGTGGAAGGCCTGCTGACCGAGCCCTGGGCTCTGGATCCCAGCCTGACCGTGGAGCAGGAACTGTCCGAAAAGATCGCCCGCATCGGCGAAAAGCTGTCCATCCGCCGCTTCGCGAAGATCGACGCGAACGGTGCCGTAGTGGCCTATATCCACGGCGGCGGCCGTATCGGCGTTCTGGTGGAAGCCGACACCGACAAGGCGGAAGATCCTCAGGTCCTGGAAGCTTTAAAGAACGTGGCCATGCAGATCGCGGCCCTGCGTCCTCAGTTCCTGACCCGCGCGGACGTGCCCGGCGACTTCATCGAGAAGGAGACCGAGATCCTGCGCGCCCAGATCATGAACGATCCCAAGGAAGCGGCCAAGCCCGAAAAGGTGATCGAAGGCATGATCAAAGGCCGTATCGCCAAGGAACTCAAGGAATTCTGCCTGACCGAGCAGGTCTACGTAAAGGCGGAAGACGGCAAGCAGACCGTCGGCCAGTACCTGGAACAGGTTGCGAAGGCTGCCGGCGCTTCCCTGAACTTAAAGAACTTCGTCCGTTTCGAGACCGGCGAAGGCATCGAAAAGCGTCAGGACGACTTTGCCGCCGAAGTGGCCAAGCAGATGGGTATGTAATCACAGGATCATCCCCCGAGGGGCGGACCGGAAGGCCCGCCCTTTTTTTGTGTCGAAAAACTTGAAATTCGCCCTGCCTGCGCATAAAATAGGAGACAGATCAGGGAATATGATCCGGAGGTTTCACGAAATGAAAAACCGATTCATGAAAAGACTGGCTGTGATTATTCTGCTGCTGTGCGCGGCGGTGCTCCCGGTTCTGGCGGCTCCGAGCACGGACTATACGCTGACCGGCAATCAGGCGGACGACGTGATCACCGTCGCCAAGGCGCAGGTCGGCAAGACCAGAAGCGATTTCGGCTGGAATACATTGTGGTGCGGCTATTTTGCCGGCTGGGCCGGCCGGACTGCGGGAGCGGATTATCCTCCCGCCGGAACCTATTCCGCCAACGGCCGTATGATCACCTACTGGTTCGTCCACAACAATAAGGGGATGTTCTATTATTTCCGGGACGCCAATTATGACTCGCTGATCTCACATCATCCGGGCATCAAGAACAAAGACCACTGCATCAAATCGTCACTCAGCAGTTTTATTCCGCAGAAGGGCGACATTATCATGTTTCTCTGGAACAACGCGGATCCCGGGGACAACTGGAGCCACGTCGGTCTGGTGGAAAGCTATGCCAACGGCAAAGTCTATACAGTGGAAGGGAACGTTGACAATAAGGTCAAAACCATGACCCGGACCTGGAACGATCCCCAGATCGTAGGTATCGTCCGGCCGAATTATCAGGACAATTCCAAGCCGGTCCTGACCATACAGTTCCACGCGAACGGCGGCTCCGTCAGCTCCGATACCTTTGCGGAGGATTCCTCCGGATACGTGACCAAAAACGGCACCAGAAACCTGACTTCATGGGAATATGACTACGGGCATCCGAACGGCCTGTACAATGCTTCCTCCTTCGGCCTGACCCGCTCCGGATATTCTTTCGTGGGCTGGGGCAAAAACAGCGGCGGGACCGGCCAGATCTTCGACGAAGACCTTTTTTACCAGTCGCAGTATATCTGTCCGACCTTAAGCCAGGGGAGCCAGACGATCACCCTCTACGCGATCTGGGCAGCCAACAACTTCCTGGGGGGCCTGGACGGATTGTATACGATCAGTCCGCAGAATAATTCCGCTGTGTATCTGAGCGTCGAAGGCGACTCGTCCGGGAGCGGCGCCCGCTGTGTGCTCACGGGTTCGGAAGTATCCCCCTCACATTTCTTCCGGGTTAAGCGCACCGCGGCGGCAGCGGACCTGTATACGGTATCGCCGCTTCATTCGGGACTGAATCTGGCGACGGAAGACGGCGAATCGTGCTGCTATACGCAGGTGGTCCAGGCGGAAACGGCTGACAGCCTTGCCCAGAAATGGAGGTTCTCCGGGGCGGACAGTCAGACGGTCAAGATCCGGCCGGCCGTCGACACCGGACTGTGTCTCAATAACGCGTCCGGTACGGTCAATCTGTTTTTTAACCGCAGTTATGACGTGCCGGGCCAGAACTGGATCCTGACCCCCGCCGCCTGCGTCACGGCCTGCTCCCTGGAGCTGGAAGGGAAACTGGGGATCCGGCTGACGCTGGAAGCGCCGGAATCCGCTGCCAAAGCCGTTTTGGCGTTTCAGGGAGAATATCCGGAAATCGTCGAATGGGACCTGACCCGCGACAAGGAACACGGCTACAGCAGCAGTACCGGGCTGTTCACGCTGAAATACGGAAAGATCGCAGCCAAGGAAATGACCTGCCCCCTGAACGTGACCGTGTACGCGGCGGACGGCAGCAAGATCCCCGTCGCCAAAACAACGGCCGTCGGCAGCCTGAGCGGCAATTCCTATACCTGCTGCGCAGCCGACTGGGCCGCCTACGCCGCGAAGCACAGCAGCAAGCAGAAAACCGTCGCCCTGGCCAAAGCGCTGCTGAACTACGGCGGATCGGCGCAGAGCTACTTTAAATTCAATCTGAGCAATCCGGCCAACCCCGAAAACTATCTGGCTTCCGAGACAGCCGCGGTCACGCCGGATCCCGCACTGGACCGCGTCATTCCGTCGGGTGCGAAAAGCAAACTGGGCTTTCAGAGCATGGCCCTGAACCTGGAAGGCGATACCGAACTGCAGATCAAATTCTCAAAGAAAGTGACGGCCGTCTGTGGCGGGAAAAAACTGACGGTCAAACAGACGGGCGACATGTATTACGTCAGCATCCCGGGCATTGCCGCCGTGGATCTGGATCAGATGTATACCGTCAAAGTGACTTACGGCAGCAGCACCCTGACCCTCAAGGCCTCCGCCCTGAGCTGGTGCAACGCAGCGCTGGACGGCAGTACGGACAAAACCATCATCACCATGTGCAAGGCCCTGTATCTGTACAACCAAAAGGCGGAAGCCTATTTCGGAAAGACAGATTAAGCCGCAGATGAAATATTTTTTGGCGGAGTGAAACTCCGGGGGCTGTGAAAAACAGCCCCTTTTTTGGTTCCGGGAAAACCATCACCGTCACCGCGGCGGGTGCAGCTCTGACATGACGGCATCCGGTACCGCCGCGTCATCCCGGATGCGAAGACACCTGTTATTCTATTGACAAAACCGGAAAAAAATAATATGCTATTTATACTATGAAGAACGGTCGACAGCATTGAGACCATAGTGTCGGCGCTGACAAACAACAGTCCATTCGGCTGGACAGAAAGGAAAACAAAATGA
>CADBQE010000170.1 GCA_902796695.1 uncultured Lachnospiraceae bacterium | reverse complement strand
GGAGGCGGTCAGCAGGATATCGCCCGGAACGGGGCGGCGGTCGCTGCCTTCCCCGGATATGCGGGAGAGCACATAAACGGCCGCGTTTCCCGCGCCTCGGAGCGGGATCTCATACTCCGGTTCCGGCATCACTCTTCCCATCCCGTAAAAGATCGGGTTCTGATGCTGCGCCCGGGCTTCCGTCTTCAGATCGCTCAGAAACCGCACGCGCGCCTCCCGGTACAGGGCGTCGTACGCGTCAAGCCACTCCTCCGTGGTCACGCGGAAGCCGGCCTTCTGCAGGCCTTCCTCGACCGTCACAAAGAAGCGCGAATTGACTTCTCCGGAACCGGTTCCGCCCTTGACGGTCCGGCGCACGCCGTTTCCGAAAGCAGCGATCGGACAGGGCTTTTCCAGCGGAAAATCGCCGCTGCGGCGCAGCAGCACGGTGCATTCCGCCAGCGATCCGGCCAGGCGTCCCAGATGTTCTTTTTCATATTCCTGCAGTTTCATGGAATTCTCCGTTTCTCTTCCGCCCGGCTTTCAGCGCCGGCGGCCCGCGCCGCCTTACAGCTGATCGTACTTGGCCGCGCTTCCCCGCGCTTTTTCCACGGGGTATTTTGCTTCGTTCTGATCCATTTTCATATTGATGATCTCATCCGCGTCCAGTCCCAGCCGGTCCAGCAGATCCTGGCAGTAGACCATGACGTCTGCCAGTTCTTCCTTCACGTGCTGCAGATCAAAGTCATCGCCCCACTGGAAACATTCCAGCAGTTCGGCGGCTTCGATGACAATGGATTTGGCCAGATTCGCGGGGCTGTGGAACTGATCCCAGTCTCGGTCTTCGGTAAAGCGGCGGATGCGGTCTATCGTTGTATGCGTCATAAGGCTCTCGCTTTCTGTGAGGCAGGCGCATAATGCGGGCTGCCGGATGAAGTTTAATTATATCACGCTGCCGGGGATTTGAAAAGGAGGGAAAAAGGCCCCTGCCCCACTGCACGCTCATGAAGGGCGCGGGAAGCAGACATATTAAGATGTGATCCCCCCGCACGGAACAAAAAGCCCCGGCCGCATGCGAGCATGCACCGGGGCTTCCCGTTCTTATTCGCTGGGGATCACATCATCCCATCCATGCCGGGGCCGGCGGGCATGGCCGGGGCGGGTTCTTTGATGGTGGCGACGACGCTTTCGGTGGTCAGGAGGGTCGCGGCGACGGAGACAGCGTTCTGCAGGGCGCTGCGGGTGACCTTGGTGGGATCCAGGATGCCGGCTTTGACCATGTCGACGTACTTCTCGTTCAGGGCGTCGAAGCCGAAGCCTTCCTTGGATTCCTTCACGCAGTTCACGACGACGGAGCCTTCCAGGCCCGCATTGGCCGCGATATGGAACAGCGGAGCTTCCAGGGCTTTCAGCACGATCTTCGCGCCGGTCTTCTCATCGCCTTCCATCTTTTCGGACGCTTCCTTTATCTTGGCCGCGGCATGGATGTAGGCGGATCCGCCGCCGGCCACGATGCCTTCTTCCATCGCGGCGCGGGTCGCGTTCAGCGCGTCTTCCATGCGGAGCTTGTACTCCTTCATTTCGGTCTCGGTGGCAGCACCGACGCGGATGACGGCTACGCCGCCGGCCAGCTTCGCCAGGCGCTCCTGCAGTTTTTCCTTGTCATATTCGGAAGTGGTCTCTTCGATCTGGGCCTTGATCTGCGCCGTGCGCGCTTCGATCTCCGCGGGATTGCCCAGGCCGTCCACGATAATGGTGTTTTCCTTGCTGACCTTGACGGATTTGGCGCGGCCCAGATCGCTGATCTGTGCGTCTTTGAGTTCCAGACCCAGTTCGGAGCTGATGACCTGGCCGCCCGTTAAGGCCGCGATATCCTTCAGCATTTCCTTGCGGCGGTCACCGAAGCCGGGGGCTTTTACGCCGACGACCGTAAAGGTGCCGCGCAGCTTGTTCACGATCAGGGTCGTCAGGGCTTCGCCTTCGATATCCTCCGCGATGATCAGGAGCTTCGCGCCGGTCTGGACCAGCTGTTCCAGAAGCGGCAGCACTTCCTGCACGTTGGAGATCTTCTTATCGGTGATCAGGATGTAAGGATTGTCCAGGACCGCTTCCATCTTTTCCATGTCGGTGCACATATAGGCGCTCACATAG
>CADBQE010000169.1 GCA_902796695.1 uncultured Lachnospiraceae bacterium | reverse complement strand
GCGGACCTGTTTGCTCTTGCTTTTCCCGCATCCCTGTGCTATTATGACCGGGCCGCTCCGCGGTCAAAAAGGGTGTTCCTGATAACCACCTAAAAAAAACAAGGAGTCATTATCATGAAAAAAACCGTTTCTTCATTCCGCCGTCTGGTATCCTCCGTTCCCCCCGTGATCGCTTCCCTGCTGATCCTGTCCGTTGTGGGCATGAATCTGCTGGCCAGTAAAAGCATCAATACCGGTGTGTACTGGCTGGCGCTGGACTGCGGAATTCTGTTTTCCTGGCTGACGTTTATGTCCATGGACATCCTGACGCACTGCTTCGGGCCGAAGGCGGCCACCGCCATGTCGTTTGCGGCGCTGGCCATGAACCTGCTTATGGCGGGGCTGTTCTTCCTGGCCAGCCTGATCCCCGGCGTCTGGGGCGAAAGCTTTGTGGAAGGCAGCGAGGGGATCATCAATCATGCGCTGGACCGGACGTTCGGCGGGACCTGGTATATCATTCTGGGCAGCTCGACCGCATTCGCGGTCTCCGCGGTCCTGAACAATTTCATGAACGCGGGCATCGGAAAACTGATGAAGGAGAAGAAGGGGTTCGGGACGTTTGCCGCGCGCTCCTATATCTCCACCGTTATCGCCCAGTTTGTGGATAATCTGACCTTTGCCCTGATCGTCAGCCGGAACTTCTTCGGCTGGAGCCTCGTGCAGTGCTTTACCTGTGCACTGACCGGAGCCGTGCTGGAACTGCTGTTTGAAGTGTTTTTCTCCCCGCTTGGCTACCGCATGGCGCAGAAGCTGATGCGGGAGCGGGAACTTACGGAAACGGCCGCGTAACGGCCGAAAGAAAGGATCTGTATGAATATTCTGATCACCGGGACCGCCAGCGGGATCGGCCGCGCGGCTGCGGAAAAATTCCTGCGGGAGGGACACCGCGTTTTCGGGATCGACCGGGCCGAAGCCGCGGCTCCGGCTGCGGAGCATCCGGCCTACCGGCATTTCCGGCAGGATGTCCGCGATCCGCTGCCGTGCCTTGACGGGGCCGACGCACCGCATATCCTGATCAGCTGCGCGGGCTCGCTGGAAGAAGAGGAGGCCGTGGCCGTGCATCTGGAGGCCGTCATGCGCCTCACCGAGACGTATGAAAACAGCCCCGTCCTGCGGTCCGTGCTGTATATCGCGTCCGCATCCGCCCGGAACGGCGCGGAATTTCCCCGCTACGTGGCCGCCAAAGCCGGCCTGGTGGGCTATATGAAAAACCGCGCCCTGACGCTGGCTGCGCGGGGGATCACCGTGAACAGCCTTTCTCCGGGCGGCGTCGTGACGCCGGCCAACCGGCATATCCTGGACTCGGAAGAACTGTATGCGGCGGTGAAGGCGGAAACGCTGCTCGGCAAATGGGCGGCTCCGGAGGAGATCGCCGAATTCGCATATTTTATGACGGTAATCAACCGCTCCGCGACCGGAGAGGATCTGCTGATCGACAACGGCGAGATGCTGAAATCGAATTTTATCTGGTGAACGCGGCATGAAAACAATCCTGACCTTCCTCAAGAAAGAACCTATGCTGACGGCGGCGGTGGCCGCTGCCCTGATCAGCCTGCTGATCACACCGCCTGGCGGAGATCTGCTGCAGGCGATCGACTGGAAAACGCTGGCCATCCTCTTCATGCTGCTGAGCGTGCTGGACGGCTTCAAGCATGAGGATCTGTTCCGGCCGGTCATCCGGCTGGCCTCGCGGATCGGGACCTGGCGGGGGCTCGGCTTTTTCCTGGTCTACGGCGTGTTCTTTTCCTCCATGTTCGTGACCAATGACGTTTCCCTGATCATCTTTGTCCCGCTCACGATCCTGCTGCTGCGGGCCGGCGGACGGGAACAGTATATCCTGCCCCTGCTGGCCATGGAAAACGTCGCGGCGGTCCGCGGCTCGCTCCTGACGCCCTTCGGCAGTCCCCAGAACCTTTTCCTGTACTCCCAGAGCGGGATCAGCACACCGGATTTCCTGCGTATGATGCTGCCCCTCTGGCTCGCGAGCATGGGACTGATCGCCCTGTTCCTGCTCTTCATATTCCGCAGAAACCCGCGGGAGCGGGCCGTCTACCGGGACGGCGGCGAAGCCGGCTGGCGCCCGGAGGGACGGGTACGCCGGGTCGGCTATCTGCTGCTGTTCGCGGCGGTGCTGATCACGATCGTGACCCGCACGGCTGCGTGGCCCTGGGTCACGCTGGGCGCCGCCCTGGTGCTTCTCGTCATCGACCCGCAGGTATTCCGGCGCGTGGACTATGCGCTGCTGCTGACGTTTCTCTGTTTCTTCGTATTTTCCTCCTCGATCGCGGCCAACGAGCGGATTTCCTCCTTCCTGCATGAAGCGGTAGGCGGGCGGGAATACTGGTGGAGCATCGGGATCAGTCAGCTGATCTCCAACGTGCCCGCGGCCATTGTGCTGTGGCCATTCTCCGCGGAGCTGAAGCCGTTGATCTACGGACTGGATACGGCCGGCCTGGTGAGTATTATCGGCTCTCTGGCCTCCGTGATCAACCTGCGGCTGTATACCCGGGAATACCCCGGCGCCGGCGGCCGCTTTTTGAAGACTTTTGAGTTGTATTCCCTGTGTTTTTTTGCTATAGTGGCACCACTGCAGCTGTTGCTGCTGTAAAAACCCGGACGCGGAACGGCTCCGGGCGGTCTTAGGTGCAGGAAGACTGTGATGGAAAAAATCAGAGCATTTCTGAAACGGAAAGACATTGAGATCTCGCTCAAACGCTACGGGATCGACGCACTCGGCGCGATGGCGCAGGGGCTTTTCTGCTCCCTGCTGATCGGAACGATCCTGAATACGATCGGATCACAGTTCCATATCGGATTCCTGACGGCTCCGGTGGCCACGGTGGCCGGCACGGAATATACCGTGGGCGGACTGGCGAGCGCCATGAGCGGACCGGCTATGGCCGTCGCCATCGGATATGCGCTGAAATGCCCGCCGTTGGTCCTGTTTTCCCTGATCAGCGTAGGCTTTGCATCCAATACGCTGGGCGGCGCCGGCGGCCCGCTGGCCGTGCTGATCATCAGCATTATCGCCGCGGAATGCGGCAAGGCGGTCTCGAAAGAGACGAAAGTGGACATCCTGGTGACGCCCCTGGTCACGATCGGCATGGGCGTTTTACTGTCCTGGCTGATCGCGCCGCCGCTCGGCAGAGCCGCCATGTGGGTCGGCAATCTGATCATGTGGGCGACGGAGCAGCAGCCGTTCATCATGGGCATCCTGGTCTCCGTGCTGGTAGGCATGGCACTCACGCTGCCGATTTCTTCCGCGGCTATCTGCGCCGCGCTGGGACTGACGGGTCTGGCGGGCGGCGCTGCGGTAGCCGGCTGCTGCGCACAGATGATCGGCTTCGCGGTGATCTCGTTCCGGGAAAACCGCTGGGGCGGCCTGCTCTCGCAGGGCATCGGCACGGCCATGCTGCAGATGGGCAATATCGTGAAAAACCCGAAAATCTGGATCGCACCGACGCTGGCCTCTGCCATTACCGGACCGCTGGCTACCTGTCTGTTCAAACTGGAAATGAACGGCGCGCCCGTATCCTCCGGGATGGGGACCTGCGGTCTGGTCGGCCAGATCGGTGTCTATACGGGCTGGATCAAGGAAGTGGAAGCCGGCACCCGCGCCGCCATTACCGCGGCCGACTGGACCGGGCTGATCCTGATCTCGTTCGTGCTTCCCGCCGCGCTTTCGCTCGCGATCCACATGGGCGTGAAAAAACTGGGCTGGGTCAAGGAAGGCGATATGAAACTGTCCTGAATACCCGGCTGAAATATGAATCATAAGACAGAAGAAGGACGCGCCTGACAGGACGCGTCCTTCTGCATAAGAAAAGGCCGGCGGGACAGCCCGCCGGCCCGTGCCGCAAAGCGGAGACCGGGTCATTCCTCGACCTTGCTGAACTCCTCTTTGCCGACGCCGCAGAGTTCGCAGGTGAAGTCCGCGGGAAGGTCTTCCCACTTCACGCCGGTCTCCGCTTCGTCATAGATCCATCCGCACAGATTGCAGACATATTTCATCTTGATTCCTCACTTTTTCCCTAAAATGAACTTCCGCCAGGCCCAGATCACCAGGCAGGCGCCGGCGATGGACAGGATCAGGCCGCTGATCCATCCGCCGCCGATCCCCAGCAGGTTCCCGATCAGGCCGCCGACGATGCCGCCGACAACACCCAGGATCACATTCATCACGATATTGCTCTGGTCCGCCTTCATAATGCCGGCGGCCGCATACCCGGCTACGCCGCCCAGGACCAGTTCGATAAGCAGTTTGATCAGCATAAGACCACTCCTTTACCGACTCTGACGAGACTTATTTGAAATATCTGTCCAGAAGGCCCTTGAAAGCCTTTCCGTGTCTTGCCTCGTCGCGCGCCATTTCATGAATGGTGTCGTGCAGGGCATCCAGGTTGTACTGCTTGCACAGCTTGGCCAGGTTGGTCTTGCCGGCGGTGGCGCCGTTTTCGGCTTCTACGCGGACCCGCAGGTTCTCTTTGGTGGAAGGGCTTACCATGTCGCCCAGCAGTTCGCAGAATTTGGCGGCATGCTCGGCCTCTTCATAAGCAGCCTTTTCCCAGTACAGGCCGATTTCCGGATAGCCTTCGCGGTGCGCGGCGCGGGCCATGGCCAGGTACATGCCGACTTCGCTGCATTCGCCTTCGAAGTTGGACTTTAAGCCGGCGATGATCTCTTCGCGGACTTCCGCGGGAACGGTGTCAGGAATCTGACGGCCGACGCCGATCACATGCTCGGCAGCCCAGTTCAGCTCTTCGGACTGCAGGATGAATTTGGAGCCCGGTACTTTGCAGACGGGGCAGAATTCGGGCGGGGTATCGCCCTCGTGAACATAACCGCAAACGGGACATACAAATTTTGCCATAAAAATCACCTCGCAGATGTATTTTTCTAAAATATACCATTTTTGGGTGAGTTAGGCAAGTGGCAAAAGCGGCGGCTGCTGCCCTCATCCTCCCTTTTCACGGAGGGAAAAGACAAGGGCAAAAGTGCTTTTCTCTGCTTGAAATCCGGAAATTTTCGTGATAAAATAACGCAACACGTCAGTGCGTAATCAAAACGTGTCACCGGGGCCTGGCTCCGCTGGCACATAAAGTGATGCAAGGAGGTTCGCGCG
>CADBQE010000168.1 GCA_902796695.1 uncultured Lachnospiraceae bacterium | reverse complement strand
CGCTATCCAGACTGGACTGCCAGAATGCATGGAGGTGAATGACTATGGGAAGCGGAAGCAGCAGTTCATATTCCGGTGCAGGCGGATCTCAGCCCTACGCAAATACCTATCACGTCGTTCAGAAGGAACTGAATAAGGACAAAAAGGACCCGGATATCTATAATCCGAGTACAGGGTATTTCAAAAATCCCACAGCGACCAATCTTGAAAACGCCGCGCAGAATGGCTCTGTCTATATTAACGGGAATAAGGCCAACGGACAGTATACATATGTTATGAATCAGAACGGTGAGATCATCTTCGGAAAACGCAGCAATCCGAACGATTCATCGAAACGGGCTCCTCATCCGACATTGATTGGCGGAAAAGACCCGGAGGTACAGAATGCTGGTATGATAACATTCAAAAACGGCAAGATCTTCTCCGTCGATAACCAAAGCGGACATTACCGGCCAAATATCCAGTCCATGGGGAAAGTCGAAAGTGCTTTACAAAAACTGTACGAGCGAGATCCTAAACTGTTCCACAAAGACTCAAAATGGAGGAAATAACTATGAATCAGAATGAAAAAATCCTTGAAGCAACTACCTACCTCTTTAGTTGCAGGCACGATGATCCGACCTTTGATTCGGATGACAGCTATGAGCACAGTGATGCTGCTCAGGCTTTAATCGATGAGTACGGCTGGAAAAAAGTCTTTCCATATTGGTTCGATTATCTGCAGAAGCATTGTCCGACAGAAGATGATGTCATCAACTTCGCCCATCTGTTTTTCTACTATGGCGGTGCTGAGCAGCCACTTCGAGACCCCTATCCATTCATATCCTATCTGTATTACCGAGTGGATACGGCTAAATACGGTGCAGATGCTACGGATATCTTTGACAGTATCGTTATCCCGTTACTGTCTAATATCGGTGAAGTAAGCTTTGAAAATGAGCCGGACTACGTTCCCGAAAAAGATCCCCGGATTCTTTCTGCAGTTGAGGCCTGGAGAAAGGCAGCAACGACAGGATAACTGTTTTATGACTAGTATATGAAGCCGAACTGTTACGGAGCCTTTCTTGCCGTAGCAGTTCGGCAACAAAAAACGGATTGCTGTAAAAACAACAATCCGTTTTCGTTTGCCACCCTGGTCAGACAGATGCCCTAATCATTTTAAGTCAAAACTTTCTTATGAGCACCCGACTGATGGGTCGGTTCTCTTTTTGTCTGCGGGCGCTCTCTATCGGGAGCCGCTTTCTTCCCCGAACAGCAGAAGGCCGTCTCCTTCCGGGATCAGGTTTCTGATCTCCTCCATATTGGCCTTGCTGCAGGGGGCAAGCCACACCTCCAGATATCCGCCTTCCGTAATGACGGCGCGGCGGAACCAGGAAGGAGCGCCTCCGGGGCCGTATTGTTCCGCGAAAGCGGCTTCCAGCGCGGTTTTGGCGGCTTCGGCGCGCACGGTGCGGCGGGCGGCGGCGATCGGGGTCAGCCCGGCCTCCCATTTCCGCTTGGCCTCGCAGTCCTCCAGGTAATGAAGCAGTTCCGTCCGTGTCTGCTCCAGTTTCAGCGCGTCGGGCAGATGATCCCGATACCAGGAGCCGGAATAGGAAGTCCGGTGCTGTTCTCCGTCCGCGGTCCAGGAGATCTCGATCGTTACGGTATTCGGGCCGTCCGCGGACCCGCCCCCGGTAATTATTTCCGGAAGGTCCTTCAGCCGCAGGCAGCTGCGGTAAATTTTCCCCAGCGTTTCCGCGTCCGCATCCAGGTGCGTTTCCAGATTCTCCGCGCCGTATTCTTCTTCCATCCAGGCAGTGCCCGCCTCGGAATAATAACCGTTCCGACTGTCATAATAAAGGCTTACCGCTTCGTTTTCCGCCTCTCCGCTGTACCGGAACATAAACTGCACGGAGAAATCCCGGGGAGCGGGCGCTTTGTTTTCAATGATATCCCGCGCGTAGGCTTCCGCCTGATCCAGCGTCCAGTTCTTATCCACACCGGGGAAGGCGGATTGATCAAAGGCCAGACCGCCGCCGGGCATTTCCCAGATGGCGAAGCGCTGGTTGTCCCCCGGCACATAGTCCGCCAGCGCGGTCATATACTCCGGATATCCCGTGCTGTTCATCTTGTACAGCATGATGATGCCTTCCCTGCCTTTGTCCATATGACGCAGAGAGTAATTCAGGCTCTCCAGGGACGTGTTCAGGTAAAAGGGGGCATACACCCTGACCGGGGCATTGTCCGGCAGGTCTCCGCGCAGCACGGAGATCGGTTCAAAGATCAGAACAGCCCCGATCGACCTGTTCAGGGGCGGCTCAAACCTGTCATTGATTATCTCGACCGGCTGGATATCCGTCAGACGGGCCCGCATGGTGAAGGATCCGCCGAACAGCTCCTCCTCCGTCAGATAAGCCAGACAGGCCTGTGCGGTGGGGGCATTGGGATCGCTGACGCCGGAAAAAGGCCGTACGGTAACGCCGTCCTTCTGATACAGGACAGCTGCTCCGGGTTCGCCGCTTTCCGACTCCGGCGCCTCGGAAGCCTGCAGCGTTTCGGAAGCAGGCGGGTCGGTTTCTTTTTCGGACGGGTCGGCTGTTGTTTCAGACAGGCCGGTTTCTTCTCCGGACAGCACGGCGGCGGCCGGGTCCCGGGGCCCGGGGTTTTCCCGGCGGGTAAAGAGTCCGCTCTGCCAGGCGGCGATCCCCAGCAGCAGGCACGCGGCGGCCGCCGATCCCAGCACCGCCGGTCTGAGGAAGTGCAGACGCTTAGACGCCGGCGTTGTTTCCTGCGGCTCCGCTTCCCGGATATATTCTTCCCCGATCCCTCCCAGGGCTTTTAACAAGTCTCTGTTATCCATTCCAAAGATCCTCCTTTTCCAGAAAGGTTTTCAGTTTCTGACGGAGCCTGTACAGAATCACCTTGGCGCTGCCCGGTTTGATTCCGTTCTGAGCAGCCACTTCTTTCACGGACAGGAAGTACCAGTAGCGCTGCAGGAAGATTTTCCTCTCGCCCGGCGTAAGCGCGCCCAGGAAGGCGTTCAGCGCTTCTTCCAGACTCATGCGCTCGGCCCAGGTGCGGCCGTCGTCTCCGGAGGGCAGGCTTTCCTGCAGTTCGTCCAGGATCAGATCGGCCTGACCGCCGCCCCTTTTGGCTGCATTCCGGAGGTCCAGACGGTCCAGCGCCCGGCGGCGGCAGATCGTCCTGAGCCACGGCAGCAGCGGGCGCGGTTCTTCCGGCGGGATCCGGTTCCAGGCGGTCAGATAGACCTCGTTTTCCACTTCCTCCGCATCTTCCGCGCTGCCCAACAGCCGCAGCGCCTGCGCGCGCAGCAGGGCGCCGTAGCGGCGGGAAGTCTCCGCCACCGCCTCTTCCGAGCGTTCCCGGAACAGGGTCAGGATTCTCTCTTCGGTTTTGCTGTCAGCATTCGGCATTGCAGGCTCCTTTACCTGTATTATCGGGAAAAGATACCGTCCGGTTACAAAAAGAGCGGGCCCGAAGGCCCGCCCCTTTCATTGGGAAGCGTCTGATTAGACAATGCCCTGAGCGACCATGGAGGTCACGATCTTGTCGGCAGCAGCCAGGTTGGCGCCTTCGATCAGGCAGTTCACACCGTCCAGACCGAACTTGTTGGCAGCCTTCAGGGAGCTGTTGAAGATGTCCTTCATGATGGCATGCAGCTTCTCTTCTACTTCTTCCTCAGTCCAGTAGTACTTCGCAGCATCCTGAGCCATTTCCATAGCGGATACGGCCACGCCGCCGGCGTTGACGGCCTTGGAAGGAGCCACTACGAAGCCGTTCTCACGCAGGTAGTCGATAGCTTCCTGAGTGGTGGGCATGTTGGCAACTTCGATCAGAACGTTGCAGGTGCCTTCTTCTTTGATGCGCTTCGCGTCGTCGATGCGGATGTCGTTCTGCATGGCGCAAGGCATATAGTAGTCGGCCTTTACGCGACCCCAAGGCTTCTGGCCTTCATGGAACTCAGCGCCGAACTTGTCCGCATAGGGCTTGCAGT
>CADBQE010000167.1 GCA_902796695.1 uncultured Lachnospiraceae bacterium | reverse complement strand
TCCGCGGAGAAGACCGTGAACCTGGCGAAAGCCCTCCTGAACTACGGCGGCTCTGCGCAGAGATACTTCCGCTTCAAAACGGACGTCTCGGCCAACCCGGGCGGCTATCTGGCCGACGAGACCGGGAGCCTCACGCCTGACTCCGCGCTGGACCGCGTGATCCCCAAGAACGCGGACACCAAGCTCGGCTACACCGGCATGGCCCTGAATCTGGAAGGCGATACCGAACTGCAGATCAAGTTCTCCAAGAAGGTGACCGCAACGCTGAACGGCAAGTCCCTGACCGTGAAGAAATCAGGCACGTCCTACATCGTCAGCATTCCCGGCATCGCCGCCGTGGACCTGGACAAGATGATGTCCGTCAAGGTGACTTACGGCAGCACCACCCTCACCTTCAAGGCCTGTGCCTTAAGCTGGTGCAACGCCGCCATTGCCGGCAGTTCCAACGCCGACCTGATCACCATGTGCAAGGCCATGTATCTCTACAACAAGTACGCGGAGATCTACTTCAACAAAGTTGACTGACCTTACCGCTGCAGGGGCGGACGCCTTCGTCCGTCCCTGCAACTGTTTCCTATACCGGCACAGGGGCGGACGTCTTCGTCCATCCCGGGACAAAGCAGGGGCGGAACCCGCATCCGCCCTGAAACAAGAAGGAGAATGATCATGAAACTGAAAAAACGCACACTCAGATCCTGGCTGTGTCTGCTCCTTACCGCCGCCCTTCTGACGGGACTTCTCTCCCCCGGCGCCATTCGGGCACAGGCCGAAGAGACACAGGCCGAAGAACTCCGGGCCGAAGAAACAGACGGTTTACGGGATACGCCCGGTAGCATCCTGCATCTGGAAGAGCAGGAACCGGCGGAACTGGATCAGTATCCGGAAGATGTTTACGGGATGGGGAAGAACCGGCCCTTCCTCCTGTCCAGACAGGATGAACTGGTCATTCTGGGAAGATCACAATGGAGTAATAATACGAAGGAAGCTGAGTATTACCAGATGGATAATATCAGCATGGATGTTACCAAACAGGAGAACGGCAGTTATATCCTCGGCGGCGTGAATATCAATACCGCCGAACAGTTTCAAAGGAAAACGGACAGCTGGGCGACCGCTTACGACGGCCTGCAGCATCCGCAGAGCATCGGCGTCGACCGGAACGGGACCGGACGCAAAGAATTCATTGCGACCATCGGGCAAAAGGGAGATTATCTCTTTCTTTACATCCAGAACGCAGAGACCGGAGCCGTCCAGACATATCAGCTGGGCGATACCTGGATCGGTGGTCTTCCCATGTGGAGAGTCGATAACCATTTGGCGATCACGGCCGGCGATTACGACGGAGACGGGCGGGATTCCATCATCGTTTTTGTCAGCGGTACCGGCAACAACGTAGCTCTTTGGGAGTTTTATCCGGATCCGTACGCGGACAGCTGGGGCCGTTCCCGCATTCTGTATTTATCGAACGTTCTGGTAGAAACTACGTTCCAGGAGGCGGACAGCTCCGAGACCTGGAAACCGACCGTCAGTCTGACCACCGGTGATTTTAACGGGGACGGCCGGGATCAGCTGGCCTTTGCGGCCGGTTATTATGACCTCGGAGATACAAAAACCGGGTTTACGGGCGATGCCGATAATCTGGAGCGCTTCTCCACCTTCGTAGGGATCATGGACTATAAAAACAACCTCGGATGGTGGCCCAGTTCTGGCCAGTGGATGTATGACGTCGCTGCGGAATCGACCTCTTATTCGGGCGGAGAGTATACTTACCCGGTCCAGCTTATGCACGGCGTCGTACTTGCTGCCGGCGACGTCAACAACGACGGAGTCGACGAGATCGTTGCCGCGGGCTATACCGGATATACGCCGGAGACCCATGCTACCGCATATCCCCGGGCGATCTATAACAGCAACAAAGAGCTGATAAAAGTCGCAAGTATCGGAGAATTCGACACCAAGTATGCCTGCTCGGTCATTTACCAGAGCGGCAGCGGTTATACAAGGACCCCGATCTCCCGGATCGATATGCCCCGGGCGATGGCTTATACATGGAAAAATTACTGCAATGACAAATACAAATCTTTTTCCAAACTGTCCATCGCCTGCGGCAAGACCAACGGAAACAGTGCGCCCGTCGATGTGTTTATCAACGGCGCGATCTATCAGTTTGACACACAACTGAAGCCTGTACTGAAATATGTACCGGCTGCCTTTGGATCAAGCGACCTGGTGCATGGCGCAACAAGCAATTCTACCAGTAATAATAACTGGATCCGGAATGTCGCCGTCGGTAATTTCAGCGGAAATGACGCCGGCAGAGAACAGTTCGTTTTCACTTTCTGGTCAAGAGATGAATACGGCTATTACACCGCTGTGATCGGGTCCCTTTCCGGCGTAAATTACCAGGATAATAAGGACAGTCAGGGACACATTACCGAATACGGGGAGCCGGCCAATTACGGCTGCAGCCTGACTGCCGAAGTGATCGAAACCTCATTTTATCAGATAGATCTTGCTTTTGGCGCCGAGTACTCTGACTTTTGGAACTATGGATGCCTGCTCTCGAAAACTGCCAACAGCAACGATGTTTTTGGGGTCCCGGTCGCCGTCGACATCGATAATGACGGCGTGATCGGCCGCTTCAACAAGAGCGGCTACGTCTATACCGATCCGGAGGTGCTGGCTGTCCTCGAGGCCGGTCCTTACTTCTCGGAGATCAACGAAGCCGGCGGCTATGAAGGCGGCGCCGAGACGGCTTACGAGATCTCGACCAGCTTCGGCACGGGGGTTTCCCGCAGCGAAGGTTCCTCCTTTGAAGTCGGTGTCGCCGCGGAGATCTCCGGCGGACCTTTGAAAGTCAGCCTGGAAGGCGGCTATTCCAAGGATTGGTCACACACGTTCGAAACCAGCTACACGGTGACGCAGGGCTCTTCCTTTAAAGCCTACAGCGAAGACCAGGTCGTGGTCTACCGTGTACCGGTCCTGGTCTATACGTACGACATTCTGAGAGAGAACGGGACCTGGATCGAGAACGGCATGACCGTCCGCGTTCCGCTGAGACCCTGCTACTATTCGCTGGGGATCGACGAATACAATGAATTCGTCGACGAATACAATACCATAATGGGCAGCGATTACCTTTACCTCATGAAAAAGATCGTCAGAGGTGTTGACCTGCCGCTTGACCATGAAGGCAATCCGGACAAATACTGGAGAAACTGGGCCGCCGCGGGAGAAGGCGGAACGCAGCTTTCAGCGGCCGATTACGCGCTGGGGTATGCAAGCGGGGCCATAGAGTCCCAGTTTTCTGAGGAAATGGCCGTGACCGAGTCCCAGGACGTCACCCAGGGCTTCCATTTCGGGGTGACCGCGCAGGTCGGCGGTGATTTTGTGGTGGGTGAAGCCTGGGCCGGCGCCTACTACAACATGGATTTCACCACGTCCACCGGTCATTCCACGACGAACGTCAATACGAGCGGAACAAGCGGCTTGGTGCCGAACATCAAAGCCAGTGCCCTGGAGGGCCTGACTTATCAGGAGATAAAGGCAAGTTACGCTTTCAAGTGGAATTTCGGTAAATGGGAGCGCACGCTGGTCCAGAATTCCGGCAAAATCCCGTTCTACGGCTATACCGTGTTCGGCGACAACGGCAGTCCCGTGATACGGCGCGCGCAGCCGCCGGTGATCCAGAACGCGGCGGCTTC
This sequence comes from uncultured Lachnospiraceae bacterium, assembly GCA_902796695.1. Taxonomy (GTDB): domain Bacteria; phylum Bacillota; class Clostridia; order Lachnospirales; family Lachnospiraceae; genus UBA6987. The sequence goes on along the minus strand of CADBQE010000167.1, from coordinate 441 downwards.
CGCGACGGAAGGCTACAGCACGTTCAACGTATCCCAGTATACTTCTGATCTGGACGACGTTCTGACCGTCACGAAGGTTTCCGGCAACAGCAAGATCACCTACAACAGCTCGGCGAAAGCCATCAAGGTCGCCGCCGGTCTGGCCGCCGGGAAATATACCGCCAAGTTCAAGATCTCGAACGGGCTGACGGCGCTGGACAAAACGTTCACGTTTACGTTGACCGTAAACGCCGGGACCTGCACGGTCAAAGGCTGTTCGCTGGAACTGGAAGGCAAGCTGGGCGTCCGCCTGCGCCTGACCGTTCCGGATACCGCGAAAAAGGCGGTGCTGGAATTCCAGGGCGAATTCCCGGAGACCGTGGAATTCGACCTCATCCGTGATGCGGCTCATGGCTATAACGCCGGCACCGGCGAATTCACCCTGATCTACGGTAAGATCGC
>CADBQE010000166.1 GCA_902796695.1 uncultured Lachnospiraceae bacterium | reverse complement strand
CGGCCGTATACGAGTGCGGGAACCAGTATTCCTTGTCCAGCACGATCCCCTCCGGCATCCATTCGGGCTTCACCTTACAGACCTCCGAATCTGCGCGGGTCTCGATATTGGAATAATATACCGCCTGTGTTCCGGTGATCTCCCGGAACCAGTTCAGGACAGCGGCGCGGGCTTTGACGTCCACGCTCAGCCAGCCGGCACACAGCATCAGGACCGCCAGCCCCGCGGCGGCTGCGCGGCGCAGGCTCCGACGGCTCCGGCTTTTTCCGACCCGTTCGTTCATGTCCCGGATGCTTCTGTCCAGAGCGGCGGACGGAACGATCGGATCCGCTCCGCAGTCTGCCCCCGCCTGTTTCTGCCAGATGTCCCGGACTGTCTCCGCGGCTGCTTTGACTTCTTGTTTTTTCAGGCGTTTCGTCATTTTATTCTCCGTCCAGATACTTTTTCAGATTCTGTCTGGCCCGCAGCCAGTTCTTGCGGACCGCGCCGTACCGTGAGTGCAGGAGGCCGGCGATCTCCCACAGACTGTATCCGTCCGCCGCATGCAGGAGGAACACGTCCCGCTGTGCCGGCGGCAGCGCGGCGATGGCTTCTTCCAGCGCCATGCCCTCCAGGATCCGCAGCTCGTCGCCCGGGCAGGAAACGTCCGCTTCCTCCAGGTCCGCGTGCTCCCGTCTGCCTCGCAGCAGGTTCAGGCTCCGGCTCCTGGTCAGGACGAGCAGCGCGCTCCGCACGGACTTTTCATCCTTGTCCCGCACATAATGGAAGTGGCCGGCCAGATACAGAAAGCTTTCCTGCACCGCGTCCTCCGCATCCTGGCGGTTTTTCAGGATAGATTCCGCATACCGGAGCATCCAGCCCGCATGCAGCCGGTACAGCTCCGAAAACGCCGGAATATCGTTATCCTTCAGATCAGTCATCGTGATTATCATGGTCAGCCCTCTGTCTGTATAAACACGGCAAACCCTCAAAATGAGACATCTATATAAAAAAAACGCCGCCGCGGGATGAATCCGGGCGGCCCGGTTCTGCATGGAAAGCTCGGATGGGACCAAAAAGAACCGTCTCCGGTGGCCCCCCGGTCAGGCGCGGCAGTTCCTGGCGCGGGAGAGGCGCCAGGCAAGGCGGAGGGGACATTCAAGGACCCGTTTGACGCGGACGAAGGGCTGTTCGTGAGCGGGGTCGAGCGCATCAACAAGAAGGGCGGGGAGGCCGGCGCGGTGGGCGCCGAAGATGTCGGTAAAGAGCTGATCACCGACGACCAGCACGGAAGAAGGGTCCGCCTCCAGCAGTTCCACGGCTTTCAGAAAGCCGTCGGGGCGGGGTTTGGCAGCCTTTGCCAGATAGGGGCACGCAAGGGCGGCCGCGAAGCTGCGGGCGCGTTCCTCTCCGTTGTTGGAAAGGACCATGATCCGGATCCCGGCTTCCCGCATCCGCGCGGCAAAAGAACGCGCGGCGTCATCTGCGGGCGCATTCGGGGAAACCAGGGTATTGTCGATATCCAGGATCAGGGCGCGGAAACCGTGCTCCGCCAGCCGGGCCGGTGTCAGTTCATAGACCGAAGGCCTTGCGAAATCGGGAAAAAAGCTTCGCAGCAGGCTCATTTTAACTGATCCAGCTTCGCGATCTCCTGCACGAAAGTCTTCACGTCCTTGAATTCGCGGTAGACGGAGGCGAAGCGGACGTAGGCCACGTCGTCGGTAACGGCCAGTTTGTTCATGACCATTTCGCCGATCACGGTGCTGGGGATCTCGCGTTCCGCGCGGGAAGTCAGCTCGTTTTCGATCTCGTCCACGATCCTGGAGATCTGATCGGCTGAGACCGGGCGTTTGTGGCAGGCGCGCATGATGCCGCGTTCGATCTTCGAGCGGTCGAATTCCTCGCGGACGCCGTCTTTTTTGACGACCATAAGAGGAACCTCCTCTACGCGCTCGTAGGTGGTAAAACGCATGTCGCAGACGGTGCAGACGCGACGGCGGCGGATGCTGTTATCCGAAGGACGGGAATCCGTCACTTTTGTGTCTTCCGCACCGCAGAAAGGACATTTCATGGCTCTTCTCCTTTTCCGGGCCGATCACAGATCGGCCCCTACGTTGTGGCAGGGCAGATCGTCCCCTGCGTTGCGGCAGGGGGCAGCGGCCCGAATGTTGTGGCAGGGGCGGCGGCCCCAATGTTGCGGCAGGGGGGGCGGCCCGGGGTTACATGTTTCTTCCGAATTCCGAGAGGACAAGGCCGGGGTTGCGCTCCAGGACCATGCCCGGGCTCCAGCTGTTGATAAAGAGGAGCAGCGGGTTGCCCTTGAGGTCGCTCACGCGCTTCATGTCCGAAGTGCCCTGGATGGATTCCGGATCCGTATCGCTCTCGATCCAGCGGATGTATTCGTAAGGCAGGACGTCCAGTCCCGCTTCTACATTGTATTCGTTCTTCAGGCGGTACATCAGGACGTCAAACTGCAGGACGCCCACCACGCCGACGATGATCTCCTCCATGCCGCCGCGCATTTCCTGGAAGATCTGGATGGCGCCTTCCTGCGCGATCTGCTCCACGCCCTTGATGAACTGCTTGCGCTTCATGGTATCGATCTGTCTGAGGCGCGCGAAATGCTCCGGTGCGAAGGTCGGAATGCCTTCGTAGGTAAATTTCTCTTCCGACAGGCATAGCGTGTCGCCGATGGAAAAGACGCCCGGATCAAAGACGCCGATGATGTCGCCCGCATAGGCCTCTTCCACCAGCGTTCTTTCCTGGGCCATCATCTGCGTGGACTGCGACAGACGGATCTTCCGCCCGCCCTGCACGTGATTCACTTCCATGCCTGCTTCATAGCGGCCCGAGGCAATGCGCATGAATGCGATGCGGTCGCGGTGCGCCTTGTTCATATTGGCCTGGATCTTGAAGACAAAGGCCGAAAACGGTTCCGCCGCGGGATCGATCATACCCTTCGACGATTTCCGCGGGCCCGGCGCCGGCGACATTTCCAGGAAATGCTCCAGGAAGATCTGCACGCCGAAGTTGGTCAGCGCGGAGCCGAAAAAGACCGGGCTCAGCGTGCCGGCGGCCACGGCTTCCTCATCCATCTCCGCCAGCGCATCCAACATTTCGCGGTCCTCCGCCAGCTGGTCCATGGCCGGCCCGCCCAGCTTCTCCCGCGTGGCAGGGTCTTCCGGATCCAGGACTTCCGTGGCGATCTCGCGCTGCCCGGAGCCTTCCGCCCGGAACGTGGTGATCTGCTTTTTGTCCCGTTCGTAGATTCCCTTGAAGGATTTGCCGGATCCCATCGGCCAGTTTACGGGGCAGGTGGCGATCCCCAGGACCCGCTCGATATCATCCAGCAGTTCGAAAGGATCTCTGGCTTCCCGGTCCAGTTTGTTGATAAACGTGAAGATCGGGATATGCCGCATCACGCAGACTTTAAACAGCTTGATGGTCTGGGCTTCCACGCCCTTGGAGGCGTCGATCACCATGACCGCGGAGTCCGCGGCCATCAGGGTCCGGTAAGTATCTTCCGAAAAGTCCTGGTGTCCGGGGGTGTCCAGAATATTCACGCACAGGCCGTTATACTGGAACTGCAGAACGGAGCTGGTCACGGAGATTCCTCTCTCCTTCTCGATCTCCATCCAGTCGGAAACCGCGTGGCGGGCGGTCTTGCGGCCCTTCACGGAGCCGGCCAGGTTGATGGCG
>CADBQE010000165.1 GCA_902796695.1 uncultured Lachnospiraceae bacterium | reverse complement strand
GGAACTGCTGGAGAAGGACATCCCCGGCGCCACGATCGTGGAGACCAATACCTATTATGTGGGCGACCGCTATACCACGGAGCAGCATCGCGAGACGCTGAAGGTGAACGGATGGGATTTCGCGCCGGTGGATATCATGGACGAGACGGGCGTGACCACGCTGCCGGTAAAGGGCGGCAAGTGGTTCAAGGAAATGACCGTGGGCGCGACGCTGCCGCATTATGATTCCTTTGTGGCGCTGACGCATTTCAAGGGCCATACGATGGGCGGCTTCGGCGGCTCCAACAAGAATATCGGCATCGGCTGCGCGGACGGCCGCATCGGCAAGGCCGCCATCCATTCGCATCCCGGCCAGGGCCAGTGGTCCATCGCGGAAGAGGAGCTGATGGAGCGCATCGCCGAATCCACCAAGGCCACCGTGGATTATTTCGGCAAAAACAGCTGCTGCATCAACGTGATGCGCAACATGTCCGGGTCCTGCGACTGCGAAGGCGTGGACGCCGCGCCGGTCGTGACCCCGAATGTAGGCATTCTGGGCTCGCTCGACATCCTGGCCGCCGACCAGGCCAGTGTGGACCTGATCCACGCCATGACCGAGGAACAGCACCACGACTTATGGGAACGCATGCAGACCCGCCACGGCTTCCGCCAGCTCTCCTACATGAAAGAACTCGGCATGGGCAACGACCGCTACATCCTGATCGACCTGGACAACGATGAGGTCCGCATCTGCCCGAAAGACGCCGTCAAAGACGTCAAACCCTTCGTCGCCGAATAATCCGGGCGGACCTTTCCGCCATCCAAAAACCGTCCCCCTGCCGAACCAGACAGAGAGACGGTTTTTCCTTGCGATGAGAAGACCGGTAATATCGAACGGGCCGCTGACACAGCGGCCCCTACATAAGGTTTGATAATTTCAAACGGGCCGCTGACACAGCGGCCCCTACAAAAGTTTTGATAATATCGAACGGGCCGCTGACACGGCGGCCCCTACGATAGGTTTGATAATATCGAACGGGCCGCGGGGTCAGCGGCCCGCGGGGGCTGCGGGCGGCGGCTCAGGCAAAGTGGCTGCTTACGAGTGTGACGGCGAGTTTCAGGCCGGCTTTGAGGGAGTCGATGCGGAGCCATTCTTCGCGGGTGTGTTCGCCGCCGCCTTCATAGAGGCCGAAGGTGAGGGCGGGGATGCCGAGGGAGAGCGGGATGTTGGCGTCGGTGGAGCCGGAGCGGGGGAAGATCTCGCCCCCGGTGACGGCGCGCACGGCGGCGGCGCAGCGGTCCCAGAGGGCTTTTTCCGCGGCCGGATCGACGGTGTCGCCGCAGGGGCGCTCGCCCAGCAGTTCTTTTTCGAAAACGACGGCCGGATCGGCGTCCTGCGCTTCGGAAAACAGGCGGAAGAACTGATCCCGCATCACGGACAGCGCTTTTTTGTCATCGGAGCGGTATTCGTACAGCATCTCAGCTTCCTGGGCAATGGAATTGACGGTCGTGCCGCCGCGGATCACGCCCACATTGAAGGTGGTGCGCTGGTCGTCCCAGGCGGGCAGGGACTGCTCATAGAGGCGGCAGATCAGGCCGGAGAGGCGGTGGATGGCATTGGCCGCCCCGAAATCATTGAAAGAATGGCCGCCTTTGGTGCGCACCGTGACCCGCCAGCGCTCCGATCCGACGGCGCGGCAGACCACGCCGCCCGGCATCGTGCAGTCAAAGGAGATGACCTCCTTGATGCGGCCGGCCCAGTCCTTCATGATCTGCCGCACGCCCTTCAGATTGCCCAGCCCCTCTTCGCAGCTGTTGAGCACGAACAGCACGGGCTGCACGGGCTGCAGACGGCGGTCCAGCAGGTATCGGATGACGGTCAGGATGGCGGCTGCGTTGGCCGTGTCGTCGCCCACGCCCGGGGCGTACAGGATGCCGTCCGCCTCGCGCACGGGCAGCGGCGTCAGGTCCGGAAACACGACGTCGGTGTGCGCCATGTAGACCGTAATATCGTCCCGGCCCTCGCATCCCCACGGCAGCACGACGTTTTTCGCCTCATCGATATACGCCCCCGCGGCGCCGGCCCGGTCCAGCCATTCCTTGATAAAAGCCACCCGCCGGTCCTCCTGATGCGACGGCGCCGGAATCGCCGCCATCGTTTTCAGCAGCGCCAGATGCGTTTCAAAATATCCATCGATCCATTTATCCATCACAGACCACTCCTTCCTGCATGCGGAAATCCTCGTCCATTATAGTACAGCCGCCGCGAAACACAAGAAAAAGATAGGCAGAACCCGATTTATATGCTATGCTGAAACCGGCTCTGTTTCCGGAAAAACGGGCCGATTACAAACAAGGTGAATTGCTGCGCAGCAGCAAGAGAGGGCGGCCTGGGCCGTCGGCCCCTACGGGAGGTC
>CADBQE010000164.1 GCA_902796695.1 uncultured Lachnospiraceae bacterium | reverse complement strand
TTCTCCCGGCCGCCCCCTTTCTCCTCGCCTTTGCCCAGAAAGAGCTCTTCTCCCAGACAAATGGTTCTGGCACAGGCCGCCAGCGATGCTTCACAGACCAGGGAAGCGCGGCGGCGGGACAGACTCCCTTCGGGATCCTTCGGGTAGTGGCCGTACAGGAATGTGCTGGAGCTTAATTCCAGCACGGCGTCGCCCAGAAACTCCAGGCGCTCGTTGTGGCCGCGGTCCCGATGTTCATTGGCATAGGAAGAATGTGTCAGCGCCTGCGTCAAGAGGTCCGGGTCACTAAAGTGATACCCGAGCCGGGTCTCCAGTTCTTCCACAGTATCAGTCTCCTTTAATAACAGAAAAATCCGGGGCGCGGAAGCTCCGCTTCCCCCGGGCGCGGTATGTTTGAAGTATTGTCGTATGATACAGCCCTTATTTTACCAGAGCCAGCAGATCGCAGGCATCCTGTACGGTAACGACTTTTTCCAGGGCTTCATCCGGGACGGTGATGCCGAACTCGTCTTCAATGGCGATCACGATCTCCGCGATATCCAGAGAATCGGCATCCAGATCTTCTCCGAAGGACTTTTCGGGGGTCACATCCGCAATGTCCAGATTCAGGACACGGGCTACGATCTCTCTGATCTTTTCAAGTTCCATATTCTACTCCTGTTCTTCGCCGGTTTGCTTCAGCGAGATACTGTTTTTTATTTTTTCGGTCAGGTGTGCGTCGGAAAAGCTGACGCACTGCAGGACCGCGTTGCACAGTTCCTTGTGGGTGGCATTGCCGTGGGCTTTCACCACCAGGCCGTTCAAGCCCAGCATCGGGGCGCCGCCGTAGGCGGTGGCATCCAGCGTCTTTAAGGTCTCTTTTAAGGATCCCTTGACCAGGAGTGCCCCGATCTTGGATTTCAGGCTGCTCATCATGGCGCCCTTGATCATTTTCAGGAAGGCTGAAGCCGTTCCTTCATACAGCTTCAGCGCCACGTTGCCGGCGAACGCGTCCGTCACGATCACATCCGCGGCGCCGTGCGGGATCTCGCGGGATTCCACGTTGCCGATGAAATTGATATCCGGGCAGGCTTTCAGGAGCGGATAGGTCTCCTTGGCCAGCGCGTTGCCTTTTTCTTCTTCCACGCCGATATTCAGAAGGCCGACCGTGGGGTTCGGAACGCCCATCATATCTTTCATGTAAAGCGATCCCATTTTGGCGAACTGTACCAGATGATTCGGCCGGGCGTCCACATTCGCGCCGCAGTCGATCAGCAGGGATACGCCCTTAAGCGTAGGCAGCAGGGGAGCGAGCGGGGCCCGTTCCACACCGGGCAGGCGTCCCACCAGCAGCTGGCCGCCGGCCAGTACGGCGCCGGTGCTGCCGGCCGAGATGAACGCATCCGCTTCTTTGTTCCGGATCATGCGCAGGCCCAGCACGATGGAAGAATCCTTTTTCTTCCGGATGGCGTTCACCGGATGCTCCGCCATTTCGATCATTTCCGTTGCGGGAACGACGGTCAGGCGCTCACGGTCGTAGGTGAGGCCCTCCAGATGTTTCCGGACCTCTTCTTCCCGGCCTATCAGAAAGATATGGGCCCGTTCCGTTTTTCCAAGCGCTTCCACGGCGGCTTTGACCGGCTCCGCGGGGGCATTGTCGCCGCCCATGGCATCCAGAGCGATTCTTACCAGATCCTGCATGATACTCTCCTTCTAAGCGGGGATAACCCGTCTCACTATACACAATTACCGGGCGGTTTGCAATAAGCAAAACAGCCCCTAAACTCCCAGAAAATAGAAAAACACATAGACCAGAAACAGCACGCCGTTCAGCAGCAGTCCCAGGCGGTAGTCCGGCCGGTCCTTGCTTTTGACCACGAATCTGCCGTAAAGCGGCACCAGAAAGCCGGTCAGGGAAAACAGCAGGCCGGCGATGCCCAGCAGCCCCTCCCAGGCGGGCAGTCCCCCGCCGGACGCCACGGACTGCACAAACAGCACCAGAAACAGGATCAGGCTGAGTGCGGCCAGGCCGAGGGAAGCCTGCATATAGGTCAGAGATCCCAGCAGTTCCCGGAGATTCTTCCGCTTCACGATTCCTCCCCCATTTCATCCAGAGACAGGGAATACGCCGGCAGGAACTCTTCCAGAAAAACATTCAGTTCGGGCAGCTGCATCTCCTCCAGTCTTTTTAAGGTGGACTGGTGCGCGAGAACGAATTCCCGGTTTCCGGTCTTTTCCTCCTCGATGCATTTGATCAGGGCTGAGAGCTTGTCCGCGGCCTGCACAAGCTTCCACAGATAGGCATCCTCTTCCTGCGGGATGAAAAGGGGCTCGTAGGCGCTCCTTAAATCCTCGGGCAGGCGGTTTAAAAGCGAGCGGGCGGCCTGGCTTTCGATATGCTTGTAGGCGAGGCGGATGTGCTCGTCTTTGTATTTGATCGGGGTGGGGAGGTCACCGGTCAGGATCTCCGTGGAATCATGGTAGAGCCCCAGAAGGGCGGCCCGTTCCGCCGGCAGATGCTTGCCCAGGCGGCTGTTGCCGATCACGGCCAGCGCATGGGCCAGGGCGGCCACTTCATGAGAATGTTCGCTGACGTTCTCGTGCCGCGAGTTGCGCATCAGCGCCCAGCGGTCGATATACTTCATGCGGGACAGCATGGCGAAAAAGCTGTACATCGGTCAGTTCCCTCCCTGCACCGTCGGGAAAACATCCAGGAAGGCGACGTCGTCCATCCAGGTCCAGTACAGACTGTGGCCGGTCGGCAGCGTGGAGACATCGATCGTCTTGACGTTGTAGACCAGGTAGTCGACCAGCGTATAGCAGGGCAGTTCCACGGCCAGGTCCCGGACACGGCTCATGATGTGCCAGGCACTTTCACGGGCGCCGTCATAGTCCTCCGAGCGGGAAAGCTCCGTATAGTCGTCGATCCATCCGTCCAGTTCCTCGTCCCGGATATGGAACAGGTTGCTGCTGCTGTCGGAGCGGTAGTGCAGATCGAAATTCGGGCCGCCGATGCAGTTCCAGGAAGCGTTCCAGAGGTCCACATCCCCCAGATACAGATAGACCAGCATGTTTTCTTCGGAATTCACATTCCGGATATCCAGCGTAATCCCCAGCTGGTACAGCACGGATCTGGCATAGGCCAGCATGCCGTAGGAAGGGTGGTCCGCATACTGGTCGCCGCACAGCATGACTTCGTAGCGCATGGAGGCGCCTTCCGGGGCTTCCGTAAATTTCTCCAGCGTTTCGCTGTAGTGATAGCCGGCTTTCAGCAGAAATTCCTTCACGGCATCGATGCAGGGGAAATAGCGGGTCTGGTCGCTGTCGCCCTTTGCGTAGATCGGGGTGCCGTCCGGGAATCTGACAAAGGCTTCGGAAGATATTTCCGGCTCCAGCGAGAAGAACGGCGACACCGGATACTGGATCAGGGACATGGACTGGCCGAAATAGTTTTCGTAGGCGATATCGCGGTATACCGACATGGACGTGAGCAGGGCGCTGCGGAGCGCGCAGGAGGCTTCGGAAGTCGGATCGTCGCCCACCTTGACCTTGTCCATATTGATGCCCATGTAGCTGTAGCCCAGGTCATAGATCTCTTCGGCATACAGCTTGTCGCCGATCAGTTCCCGGTTGCTGTTGGCGCCGCGCAGGGCGTTGTACACCGAGCGGTTTCCTTTCAGGACCACGATATCCAGTTCGTTGTTCGTGACTTCGTCCAGCACGTTGCTGCCGTAGGCGCGGATCGTCATGGAGTCGATGTCGGACGTGGTCTTGTAATAGTTATCGTTCTTTTTCAGGTACACGGTCTCTCCGTCATAGCCGGAGAAAATGTAGGGGCCGGCCCCGAGCGGCGTTTCCAGCGCCTGCGCCGGAATTTCATACGCGCCGGGTTCGAAGCCGAAGCGGTGCTTTTCATAATCATACGCGTCCGGATCCCCGTAGTAGTGCAGCGGGGCGATGACCATGTCAAACAGATCGTTGACGGCCTGCGTGCTTCTGCCGTGCACGCGCAGCTTCACCGTATAGTCTCCCAGGCGGACAATGCCGCTGATATAGTCCACGGTTTCGCCGCCCGCTTCTTTCATTTTGCGGACCAGCAGGATCTCCCGGGTATAGGTGGT
>CADBQE010000163.1 GCA_902796695.1 uncultured Lachnospiraceae bacterium | reverse complement strand
TATCGTTGGTTCCCCTCCGAGTCTCGTAGGGGCCGATCTGTGATCGGCCCGCCGGTATCGTTGGTCCCCCTCCGAGTCTCGTAGGGGCCGATCTGTGATCGGCCCGCCGGTATCATCTGTCTCTCCGCGGGCCGCTGGCACAGCGGCCCCTACGATAATCCGGACAAAAGAAGCGTCCCTTTGTCAGATTCTTGACCGGAGACGGGTTTTATGGTATGGTAATGAGGTGAAAAGAGAACAGGAGCCCCGGGAGGGGGTGTTCCTGTGCGAAAAACAGGCCGGAGGGAGGCGGTGCTTCTTGCCGGCCACAGCGAAGACGGGGTTTAAAATGAGTGAACTGGTATCGTTTAAATGTCCCAGCTGCGGCTCTCCGTTGGTGTACAGTGCGGAGAAGCGCCGCTTTACGTGTGAGTACTGCGGCGGTGATTTTGATTTTGAAACCGTCCAGAACGCCGACGTCAATGCCGATACGGAATTTGACTGGGGCGATTACAAAGAAAACGTCCCGGAAGAATCCCTGGAGGGAACCGTTTCCTACATCTGCAAATCCTGCGGCGCGGAAGTCGTAACGAATGCTACGACGGCGGCCAGCCTGTGCCCCTACTGCGGCAGCACGATCGTGATGGAGGAAAACGTCAGCGGCATGATCAAGCCCAACGGCATCATCCCCTTCCGCGTGGACAAAAAGAAACTCAAGGAGATCGTGGCGAATTACTGCAAGGGCCACAGACTGCTCCCCAGAAACTTCATCACGGACCAGAAAATCGAAAAGATCCAGGGCATGTACGTCCCCTTCTGGCTGTATGACTGCCACGCGGACGGCACCATGGGCTTCAACGGCACCCGCGTGCGCACCTGGAGCGACGCGCGCTACAACTACACCGAGACCAGCCACTACTACGTGGAATGCGAAGGCGAAGTCGGCTTCGAAAAAGTCCCGGTGGACGGCAGCATGCGCATGGGCGACCCGCTGATGGATTCCCTGGAGCCCTTCGATTTCAGCGATATCCAGGAATTTGCCAACGGCTACCTGAGCGGCTTTGTGGCGGACCGCTTCGACCAGGACGCGGACACCTGCCTGCCCCGGGCTACCGCACGCATCAAGAGCAGCGTGGCCACGACCTTCACGCAGGCCGTGCGCGGATACTACACGACCCTGACCCCCAGCCGCAGCCGCATCGGGCTGGACCATACCAAAGTGAATTACATCCTGCTTCCGGTGTATTTCATCACCACCAGCTTCCGCGGCGAAAAGTATGAATATGCCGTCAACGGGCAGACCGGCAAGATGGTGGGTGAACTGCCCGTGGATACCGGCCGCTCCCGGAAGTACATGCTGGGCATCGGCGCGGCGGTGTTCGCGGCGGCGCTGGCTGTCGCCACCTTTATTCTGTAGGAGGGCCGGATGATGAAAAAAAGAATTTTCGCTGTCATCGGGATCTGGTTCCTGCTGTGCGGGCTGCTGCTGCCTTTTGCGGGCGGCCGGCGCGCTGCGGCAGCGGGCGGAGCCTATGCCAATATCATTGACGAAGCGGACATCCTGGACGACGCCGCAGAAGCCTCCCTGGGCGAAAAAACTGCGCAGCTGCAGAGCAAATATCAGACCAATATCGTGATCTTCACCGTGACGGAAATGAAGCGGGACGACTTAAAGAACGGGACCCGCTACTTCGACATCCAGACCTTCACGGAAGATTATTACGACTTTGTCTACTGCGGCGGGCAGGAAAAGGACGGCATCATCCTGTGCGTGAACATGGAGCCCAACAACCGGGAATTCTGTGTGGTGACGACCGGCTCGGAGATAAACCGTTTCCAGTCCAAAATGAAATACATCTATGACCGGATCTACGATGATCTTTCCCGCACGGAGTACGAAAAAGCCGCGGAGACCTTCGTAAACCTGGTGGAGACCAAGCACCGCCTGGGCTTCTACCCGCCTTCCCTGGGCACGGTGGGCATCTGCGCGGCGATCGGCCTGGCCGCCGGCTGGCTGGTGACCGCCGGCATGAAGGGCGGCATGAACAACGTGCATCTGGCCACGTCCGCGGGCTCCTATATGGTGCCCGGCAGCTTCAAGCTGCGGCGCCAGAACGAGATCTTCCTCCACAGCAGTGTGACCCAGACCGCCCGCCAGACGCAGAACCGCACCGGCGGCGGGGGCGGCGGCATCCACGTGGGCTCCTCGGGCTTCAGCCACGGGGGCGGCGGCGGACACCGGTTCTAGAAACGGACCGCCCGCGGGCGGCTGATGATAAAGACGAACAACCACAGACCATAAGAGAAAAGGAGAAAAACTATGGGACTTATCAGTGCAGGATTAGGCGCTTTAAACAGCACGCTGGCCGATCAGTGGAAAGAGTATTTCTACTGTGAAGCCATGGACAAGGACGTCCTGATGACCAAGGGCGTCAAGAAGACGGGCACCACCAACACCTTCTTCGGCGGCTCCAACAATAAGGGCAGCGACAACATCATCACCAACGGCTCCGGCATCGCGGTGGCGGACGGCCAGGCCATGATCATCGTGGACGACGGCCAGGTCGTGGAATTCTGCGCGGAGCCCGGCCGCTTCGTGTGGGATGCCTCCAGCGAACCCAGCATCTTCACCGGCAAGCTGTGGGACAGCATCAAGGAAACCTTCAAGCAGGTCGGCAAGCGTTTTGCCTTCGGCGGCGAGACCGGCCATGACCAGCGCATCTACTACTTCAACACCAAGGAACTGCTGGACAACAAGTTCGGCACGCCCAACCCCGTTCCGTTCCGCATTGTGGACAGCAAGGTCGGCATCGACCTGGATGTCTCCCTGCGCTGCGCCGGCGTTTACTCCTACCGCATCGCGGATCCGCTGCTGTTCTACTCCAAGGTCTGCGGCAACGTCCCGCGCGAATATTCCCGCGATGAGCTGGACAACCAGTTAAAGAGCGAATTCATCAGCGCCCTGCAGCCCGCTCTGGCCAAGCTGAGCGCCATGGAAATGCGTCCCAACGAGATCCTGCTCCACAACACCACCGTGGAAAAGGCCATGAACGAAGTCCTGTCCGAAAAGTGGGGACAGCTCCGCGGCCTGGAAGTGGTCAGCGTGGCCTTCTCCACCGTCACGCTTCCGGAAGAGGATCAGGAGCGCATCAAGCAGCTGCAGACCGCGGCGACGCTGTCCAACCCCAACCTGGGCGCGGGCTTCATGACCGCTTCCGTGGGTACGGCCATCAATACGGCCGCCGCCAACGAGAACGGCGCCATGGCCGGCCTGATGGGCGTGGGCATGACCATGAACACCGCCGGCAATACGATCTCCAATCTGTATGCGCAGGGCGCGGCTCAGCAGCCGGCAGCTCCTCAGGCGGGCGCCTGGGTATGCCCGGTCTGCGGTGCCACCGCCACCGGCAACTTCTGCTCTCAGTGCGGCGCTAAGAAGCCCGTCCCGCAGGGCCCCTGGACCTGCCCGACCTGCGGCACCGCCAACACCGGTAATTTCTGCTCTCAGTGCGGCGCGAAAAAGCCGGAATAATTCCGCGTTTCATTGACCGGGGCGGCCTTTCGGCCGCCCTTTTCCGAAAAAGGAGGAATCTATGGGCCTTTTTGACAGAAAATACTGCGACATCTGCGGCAATAAGATCGGACTGCTGGGCAACAAGAAACTGGAAGACGGCAACATGTGCAAAGACTGCCAGCGCCTGCTGTCTCCCTGGTTTTCCGACCGCCGTCACAGCACGGTGGAAGAGATCAAGGGCCAGCTGGCCTACCGCGAAGCCAATCAGGCAAAGGTGACCGCCTTCACGCCCACGAAAATCTTCGGCAATCAGACCAAACTGATTCTGGATGAAGGAAAAGGCCAGTTTATCGTGACCCGCTCCGACAACTGGATCAAGGAAAACCCGGACGTGGTGGACCTGTCCGCTCTGACCGGCTACGAAGCCGCCGTGGAAGTGGATCAGGATGAGGAAAAGACCAAAAACGCCGAAGGCAAAATGGTCAGCTACGATCCGCCGCAGTACACCTACGAATATGAATTCAAGGTCCGCCTGCTGGTGAACCACCCTTACTTTGACGATATGGCCTTCGAGCCGTTCCGCAGCGTGGAAGAGAAGAGCGTCGTCGTAAACGGTCAGCCGGCGGCGGTGCATCAGGCGGAATACAAGGAGATCAAGGCGCAGTTCGATGAAATGCGCGCCGCGCTGGATCAGTACTGCGCCTGCCGGAGCTATGAGGAACCGAAGGAAGAGGCTGTTGTGATCCCCGCGGATGCTTTTGCGGCAGCTGCCCCCGCAGCCGCGGCAGCGCCGGCCGCCGACCTGACGACGTTTGTGTTCCCGTCCCTGCCGAAAAGCGCGGGCGAACTGCTGACGCTGCCGGGCGTGAGCTTCCACAACCCGTTCTCCGTGGCGGCCATGGCCATCGCGGCCTTCTGCCGCTTCCCGGAAGACCCGGACGGCTGCTTTGCCATGCTGGACGCCATCAAGGGACCGCAGCCGCTGTCCCCCATGGATAAATCCTTCATCCGGGACCGCTTCATGGACGGCAAGGGCTATATCCCCCGCTCCTATTTCGCCGGCGCCGTTCCGGAAAACGACTACACGCCTTCCGAGCCGTACACCATTCAGGTGACGGAGGGCGCGCACAGCCGCGACCAGTTTGACCAGGGCTATATCACCCTGTACTTAAAGTCCGGCGGCGCGGACACCGTTCGCCCCGTGACCCTGCGCCACAAGCCTTCCACGGACGAATGGTTCCTGTGGAATCACCAGGGCCTGCTGGCCGGCATCCGCGTGCC
>CADBQE010000162.1 GCA_902796695.1 uncultured Lachnospiraceae bacterium | reverse complement strand
TCTTCTTTATGCACAGAATATTGTTCCCGTCCCTGTTCTCGTATGCCGTTTCATCGGAAAACATTCTGACCAGGCGGATCCCCCAGCCTCCCACGGCGTCCTCCGGACGGTCCGAGGCCTCGCTCTCCTCTTTTTCAAGCGGATTGAAGGGGCTGCCGTTGTCCGTAAACCGCAGGCAGACCACGTCGGAAAAGCGGGTCATATCCACGGCAAGCCGCGGAGCGGAAATGCCTTCGTAGGCGTAGCTCACGCAGTTGTTCATGATCTCGTCCGTCATCATGCAGAGCTCGGACACGCAGTCTCCCGGCGCCCCGGCCAGGGCTTCCCGGATCCCGCCGCAGACTTCGGGGATATTCCGGTATTCCGGATTTTCGAACACCCAGGAGCGCTTTTCTCCCGCGGTCAGCTGCAGCAGCGTCACGTCGTCAAACTGCTCGGCCCCGTCCGCAAAGGCGTCCAGCGCACCGAACAGCGCCGGCAGCGTATTGCCCTCCGTCTGTTCCAGGACCTGCCGGATGCGGTCATAGCCGAAGGCGTCATTCCGCGGGTTGATCCCTTCGTCCAGTCCGTCCGTAAAAATTACGATACGGTCCCCGGGCTGAAGCTGCAGCTCATCTTCCTCAAAGTCGAAATAATCGTACAGGCCCAGGACGAAATTGGATTCCTCGCTGATCTTCTCCGCCCGGCCGTCCCGGATCAGGAAGGGCTGCTCGTGCCCGGCGCGCGCATAGCGCAGCAGGCCGGAGGAAAGCTCCAGAATGCCGAAAAAGGCGGTGATAAACAGGCCTTCCTCATTATTTTTGCACAGCTCGGCATTTACCGCCTTCGCAATTTCTCCCGGGCTCTTGCCGGCGGACGCGTGCGCTTTGATCAGTTCCTTGCCGCGCATCATGAAAAGCGCGGCCGGCACGCCCTTGCCGGACACGTCGGCTTCCGCAAAGAACAGGTGGTTTTCATCGGTCAGGAAGTAATCGTACAGGTCGCCGCCGACCGCCCGGGCCGGCCGGATCATGCTGTCGATCCTAAAGCCCCGCGCTTCAAAGCCGCTTTCCGGCAGCGCTTCGGACTGGATGCGGCTGGCCAGCGACAGTTCCGCACGGATGCTTTCCTCCCGGGCGGTTTTTTCGCCGATCGTTCCGATATATTCCAGCATTCTGTCCTGCATCAGGTCAAAGCCGCGGGAGAGTTCTCCCATCTCGTCCCGGGTCCGGATGCCCGCCCGCACGGGCTTGAGCTCCGTGTCCGTCTCCGTCCGCATCTGCTCGGTAAACAGGTGCGCGGCCCGGGACAGGCGGCGGATATTGCCCACCACAAAACGGTCCGCGAACAGCACGTAGACCAGGCCCAGGATCACCATGACGGCCAGCATCACGCCGGCCATATTCCGGATAAAGTTTTTCTGATAATCCGCCAGTTTGCTGAGGGTAGCCTGCACGACCACATAGACGGAGGACTTCAGATCCCGGACGCGGAAGACGCTGGTGCAGTATAATGCGTCAAAGACCGTCGCCTGCTCTCCTCCCGGCACGAAAGCCTGCGCCTGCTTTCCTTCCGGATGCTGCACGCTGACGGGGATATGATACAGCGGAGATTCCGAGGAGTTGCCATCTGCCAGGGACACCAGGTTCCCGCGCGCTTCATCGAGCCAGACCAGCTCCACGGCATCCAGGTCCGAACTCATCAGTACCACGTTCATTTTTCCGCGGAGGGATCTGTATTCGTTCAGGAACTCCAGTTTTTCATACGACATGCCCAGCGTATTCTGCATCGGGAAAATGGAAGCCGTCAGCTGTTCGAAATACTCCTGTTTCGTCTGCAGATCGCTTTCGCGGGACATTGCCTCGATCTCCGCCGTGTTGTCCCGGTAGAGCTCCTCGACCTGCGCCTGCAGTTTTTCCAGCATTTCGGCATGATAGGCGGTCATTTCTTCCGCCATGCCCTCCGCGGCGTTTTCGCAGACTTCCTGCGTATCCCGGTGCACCCGGCCGGAAAACAGGGCATACGAAATAAAGACCGCTGCCGCTGTCAGAGCCAGCGACAGGGCAACGGTCAGAAGGATCAGTTTCCGGCGGATCGGGAATTTCATGATCAGATTACGTGGATAGCCTTGCTGAAGCCCGCCACTTTAAAGATTTCCTGCACCACACGGTTCAGATTGGTTACCGCCAGCTTGTGGCCGGTGGATGCCGCCTGTTTCTGCAGGGCGACCAGCAGGCGCAGGCCGGCGGATGAAATGTACTCCATGTCCGCGAAATCCAGCAAGATGTCGCAGCCGGCGATGTCCGCTTCCGCCAGCTGTTTTTTCAGTTCTTCACTGGTCACGGTATCCAGGCGCCCCATGATGTGCACGGTCACCCGATCGTCTTCTCTGGTTATGATTGCTTCCATAGGTTTCCTTTCCTGTTTCATCCGGGCCGGCCCCCGCCTTTCGGGGACTCGTCCCGCGGCGCACTCATGCTCCGCGTCTTAAGCCTTCTTCGATCAGCGCGTTCAGCAGTTCGGGGATCGGCAGTCCGGCCGCTTCCCAGAGCTGGGGATACATGCTGATGGAGGTAAAGCCGGGGAAGGTGTTGATTTCGTTGAAGATCACCCGGTTGGTTCCGTTTTCGAGGAAAAAGTCCACGCGGGAAAGGCCGTAGGCTCCGACCGCCTCAAATACCTTCAGAGCCGCGCGGCGGATCTCTTCCCGCTTGCCTTCGGGCAGTTCCGGATCCACGACGGTGCGGGAGTCCGGATTGGAATATTTGGCATCAAAATCGTAAAAGTCCGTACCTGCGGCGGAAAGGATCTCTCCGACGCCGCTGGCTTTGGGGCCCTCCGGGGTGGAGCGTACGGCACATTCCAGTTCGCGGCCGACGATGTTCTCTTCCGCCATCACCCGGGTCCCGTAGCGGGCGGCCAGCTGCAGTGAGCGGACCAGCGCATCCCGGTTTTCCGCGCGGGAGCAGCCCTGGGAGGAGCCGCCGTCGGACGGTTTGACGAAGATCGGATAGGAGAACATTTCTTCCAGACGACGGACCGTACCGTCCATATCCGCCAGGTCGCGCTGCGTCAGGCAGGCATACCGTGCCTGCTCCACGCCGGCTGCGTTCACCAGCACCTTGGTATAGGGCTTGTCCATGCCGCAGGCGGAAGCGGCCACACCGCAGCCCACATAGGGGATGCGGGCCAGTTCAAACAGGCCCTGGATCGTTCCGTCCTCGCCCCAGCGGCCGTGGAAAACGGGCAGCGCCAGCTCCACCGGCTTTTCTTCCGTATGGCCGTCCGGGCTAAACAGCAGCAGCGCTTTCCGCGTGGCATCCGGCAGCAGCACGGCGCCGGTCCGTCCGTTCCGCCAGCTTCCGTCCCGAATGGCCGAAACATCCTCCGTCAGCAGCCATTTTCCTTCGCGGGTCACCCCCACCAGCGTCACGTCATAGCGGCTTTTATCCAGATTATCCGCGATCGTCGTCGCCGACAGGCAGGAAATATCATGTTCCTCACTCTGCCCTCCGAACAGGAGCAGCACCTTCAATTTATCCATAATCAAAATCCGATATTCCGGTCCCCCGGAACACCCTGTCCTTTCATCTTTATACTCGGCCCGGCCTTTGCCGGAACCTACCCGATCATTATATCCTACTGTCCCTGCCGCTGCAACAAAAAAATATGCCCGCCTCCCCTCCGGCAGCATCGCTTGAGGAGCCGTCGCCCGGGCGGTTCTGTTTTAAGCGGGCGGTGGGAAGGGGCTGAAGGCGGGGGTGCTTGCAATCAGGGGCGGATCGTGTATAATATTGTATGATTTTATTATGATCTCAGTGAGGTGAAATATGATCCGGGCTGAACATCTGACATTTTCGTACGGCAAAGGGGCGCTGATCCGGGACGTCCGTTTTGAGGTGCAGCCCGGGGAATGCCTGGTGCTGACCGGGCCCAACGGGAGCGGCAAATCCACGCTGCTGGCGCTGATCGCCGGGGCGTTCAAGCCGCAGGGCGGAAAGATCGTGACCGAAGGCGCTCTGGGGATGGTCCCGCAGGGCACCGCCCTGTTTGAAGACATGACCGTGGAGGACAACCTGCTGTTTTTTGCGGGGCTGAATAAGACTTCGGTGCCTTCCGTGCTTCCGTTCGGACTGGAGCAGTACCGCAGAAAACGCGTCTCGGCGCTTTCGGGAGG
>CADBQE010000161.1 GCA_902796695.1 uncultured Lachnospiraceae bacterium | reverse complement strand
TCGGTCGGTCCGGCGGGCTCGGTCTCCTGCGAAGGATCGGAGGCTTTGTCCGTAGGGATCGTCACCGGCGCGATCGCCGTGGAAGAAGGCTTTTCCGCTTCCCGCGTCTCTCCGCCGGGCAGCAGGGCTTCCGTTCCCGACGGGACGGTGCCGCGCTTTTCGGCGATGCTTTCCAGAAATCTGGTCATGCCGAGCACGGCCAGCGCGCCGATCACAAAGAAGCAGAAGGCTCCGATCAGAAAGCCTTTCCAGAATTTGCTGTTTTTCTCTTCCATTTCTTCTCCCTACACTTTCAGATGTTTTTTCATGGAAAATGCGCTGCCCGCCAGACCGATCCCCAGGCTGAGCACCAGGGAGACCGGCAGGATCACGGCAAAGACCTTCTGCCGGGGCAGGAAAGCGAAAATGTTCGCCAGATTGACGTAGCGGCTGCGGATCCCGTTCACGACGGGCGGATAGGCCAGCCAGGTGACCAGCAGCGGGATCAGCCCGCCCAGCAGGCCGATCAGGGCACCTTCGATCAGGAACGGGCCCCGGATAAAGCCGTTGGTGGCGCCCATATAGCGCATGATGTGGATCTGCTCCTGCCGCTGCGAGATCGTCACCGCGATCCCGTTGGCGATCAGCACCACGGCTACGATGACCAGCACGGTCAGGATGACAAGCGTCCCGATCCGCACCAGCGAAGCCGCGTTCTGCAGCGTATCCGCCACCGTATTGCTCACGTTGACCTTCCGGATGCCGGGGATGCCCTCCAGATAGGAGGCGAAGGTCTTCTGATCGCTCATATCCTCCAGAAAGATCTCGAAGGAAGCGGAATTGGCCAGCGGATTGTCGTCCGCGAAGCCCTCCGCCAGCTTTTCATGACCGGCAAAGTAGACTTTCTTGTAGTTTTCCCAGGCTTCCTCCGCGGACGTATAGCGGATGCGGCGCACCTGCGGCTCCGCGTTGATGCGGTCCCTGAGTTCCAGGATCTCCTGATCGCTTATGCCTTCCTTGAAAAACACGGTGATGCCCACGTTTTCCTTGGCTTCTTTGACAAAATTGCCCAGGTTCAGCAGGATCGCGGCGGCTCCGTCAAACAGGAAGATCGTGAAGACCATGATGGCCAGGGCAAACAGGGAAGTTCCCAGATGCCGTCTGATGCCGCGGATGCTCTGGCGGATCATATAAGGAAGATTACGCATCGCCGTACTCTCCTTCCTCCCGGTCGCTTACGATCCGGCCGTCACGCAGGGTGACGACCCGTCTGCGGGCCTTATTCACCACGGCCACGTCATGCGTGACCACAATGACGGTCGTTCCGCCCCGGTTGATCTCCTCCAGCAGGCGCAGCACCTCTTCGGAGCCGGCCGGGTCCAGATTGCCGGTAGGTTCATCCGCCAGCAGGTACAGCGGGCCGTTCACGACAGCCCGGGCGATGGCGGCACGCTGCTGTTCGCCGCCGGAAAGCTGCGCCGGCAGGCTGTCCGCCTTATCCGCCAGCCCCACCTGCTCCAGGATCCGCGGGACCCGGCGCTTGATGCCCTGGGGCGAGGCGGAGACCACGCGCTGGGCAAACGCGACATTCTCATAGACCGTATAGTCTTTGAGCAGGCGGAAATCCTGATAGACCATTCCGAAATGGCGCCGGTAGTAGGGCAGGCGGGAGGGACGGATCCGTCCCACGTTTACGCCGTCCACCACCACCTGGCCGCGGGTGGGCTTCTCTTCTCCCATCAGGAGTCTGAGCAGCGTGCTTTTGCCCGCACCGCTCTCTCCGATAATAAACACGAATTCGCCGTCCCCAATCGTCAGATCAAAGTCCGTGAGGGCGGAACCGGCGGTCTGGTCATCATATCTTTTTTCCACATTCCGGAATTCGATCATGCGCCATCTTCCTCCGCATCCGCAAAAACTGAAACGGCAGGCCAAAATCCCGCCTTTCCGCGGATCATCTTATTATTTTACACGATAATAAGGCCGGGGTCAAAAGGTTTTTTGCCCCGGCCTTTTCGAGCCCCGTCCGCCGCGCGGCCCCTCGTTACGGCTGATAGTCCGCCGCTTCGATATGATCGTCGTAGATCCGGATCCGGCCCTCCTTCAGGAGATGCCCGGCAGCCCGTTTGAACGCGTTTTTGCTTAAGGAAAGTTCGGTTTTGATCAGAGCGGCGTCGCTTTTATCGCCCACGCCCAGGATCCCGCCGGCCGCGGTCAGGTGTTCCCAGATCACTTCCGCGTCCGGTTTCAGCTGCGCATAGGCTTTCTTCCGGGGCGACAGATCCAGTTTGCCGTCCCGGCGCACACGCATGACGCGCGCCGAGACCGGATCGCCGGGGCGCAGGCGTTCGTACAGTTCCTGGCGCGGGATCAGCCCGAAATAGGAATTGTCCACGGCCACGAAGGCCCCGATCTCCTCTTTGACCGCGTAGACCGTGCCCGTGACCCGGTCGCCCTCCCGGTAAGGGCTGTCCGCGCGCAGCAGGCGGTCCACCCGCATGGTGGCGGCCAGGCGGCGGCTTTTGTCCACATAGAGTGTGACCAGGACTTTCTGCCCGGGCTTCAGCTCGCCCTTGGTTTCCTTAAAGGGCAGAAACAGGTCCTTGGCCAGTCCCCAGTCCAGAAACGCGCCGATGGGGGACGTCTGCTTCACGCTCAGCAGCGCGATCCCGCCCCGCACCAGAAGCGGCGTCCCGGTGGTGGCGATCAGGCGGTCCTCCGAGTCTTTATACAGGAATACGGTCAGCAGGCTGCCGACGTCTGTCCCCTCCGGAACCTGGCGGCCGGGCAGCAGTACGGTTTCTTCGCCCGCGCTTTCCCGCAGGAAGGCCCCGGCGTCCGCAAAATGATCCACGATCAGTGTCTGGTATTCTCCCAGGTTAAACATGCTCCACTCCTTCGGATAAAAAAAGAGCCGGGACAGATCCACGGCTTTGTTCCAGGGCTACAAGGATTCGAACCTTGAAATGACGGAGTCAGAGTCCGTTGCCTTACCGTTTGGCGATAGCCCTCTGCGCCTTTTTCGGCGACGAACAGCATTATACAACCGGTCTCCGCAAAATGCAAGTCCTTTTTTACAAAAAAAGACGATTTTTTGCGCCGCTTACCCTCTTTCCACCAGATCGCGGATCAGCGGGTCGCGGATCAGGTGCTTCCAGACCGTATAGGTAGCGCGCAGGAAGGCGGGATCCAGCCGCGCGGCGGACTCGATCAGCGGGCAGCAGTAGGGAAGTTCTTCATCCTGCCAGGTCAGGGCGAGTTCACAGCCCGCTTCACGGTAGACGATCGGAAAGGGCGGGGTCTCTCCGGCCGGCACCAGCACGGGCTTCAGCGGGAAGGTGCGGCACTGGATGGGGCGCAGGGAGCGGCGGCAGTGCTCCGGGCCTTCGCAGTTCACATAGCAGACATGGCCATGCCAGGAGGGCGGAAAATCATATTCGTCCGTGCTCTGCAGCTGCCAGGTCAGCCAGGGATCGCGGCGGTCGTGGATCTTTTCTTCGCCGGGCAGGAGGTACAGGCCCATCCGGTCCGGGTCATCCGTGCGGCAGCAGGCCGCGCCGCAGATTGTGCCGCAGTCGAACGGGACCGGGGTTACCCGGTCCAGCAGACGGTAAATGGCGCGGTAGGTATTTCTGCGGGTCTTGCCTTTGATCATAGTCTTCTTATACCGGGCGGCGGATGCGCCGGCGGGTGATCTCCGTCAGGCCCAGGGCCGTCATGTCAACGATCTGGGTATACACGGGGTCTTCCTTCACCAGCCCGCGCAGGTAAGTCAGCAGCTCGCTGTCCGCTTCCGGCCGCTTCATGTTGATGAAATCCACCAGGATCATGCCGCTCAAATTCCGCAGGATGAGCTGACGGGCGACTTCGCGGGCCGCTTCCCGGTTGATGTGTTCGATCTGGGCGGCGGAGCTGTCTTCATTTTTGCCGCTGTTGACGTCAATGACGGTCATGGCTTCCGTGCGGTCGATCACCAGATAAGCGCCGGATTTCAGCCAGACTTTCCGGTCCTTTGCTTCGCGGACCGCTTTCTCGATATTATACAGCGCCGCCAGGGAAAGATTCTCATCCTGATACAGGCGGAGGTTTTCCGTCGGAAGGCGGCGGGTCCGGTAATAGGCTTCCAGCTCCTCATAGACGGCCGGAAGGTCCGTAATGACTTCGGCTTCCGCCTTGTTCAGGCCCTGGAGCCAGTCCCGGTAGACAGGCTGGCCCTGGGCCAGCATCAGGGGAGCCGGGCTGTGCTCCGCTTTCCGGATCAGCGCCCGGTATTCTTCCGTCATCTGCGCGGCTTCCTGCGCCAGACGGTCCGGCGTTACCTGTTCCGCCGCCGTGCGCAGGATAAACCCGGCCTCCTTCAGATAGGGCAGCAGGTGTTCGTGGATGGCTTCGCGCTGCGGTCCGTCAAATCCGGCACGCCGGGAAAAGCCCAGAAAGCCGGCGTCCGAGCTGAGCACCAGCCATTCACCGGGGATCGTGATCTCGGGAGAAGCGGTGGGCAGTTTTTCCCCCAGCCCTTCCTGACTGATCACAACGGTGATCTCCTGCCCGGGACGGATCGTTCCGCCTTCTTCCGGCAGGTTCATATAGGCGCGGCGGCCGCCGCCCAGTTCCAGAAACGCGTTTTTCAGCCCCCGGCTCACGTTCCGCACGCGGGCGCGGTAGATGTCCCCGACGGCAGGCGCGTCCTCTCTGCGGGAAAGGGCCAGCCGGTAAGGGCGGCCGTCTTTCAGATGCAGGGTCAGGATCTCTTCCGGGCCGCGGGCCGTGATCAGCAGTTTTTCCATTATTGCGCCTCCGTGCCGGCAGTTCCCAGGGAAGTGCCGTCTTCCCGCATCAGATCCAGCCGGCGCACGGCGCACGGCTTTAAGTCTTCCGGTCCTCCGGCCGCCCGGAGCAGCTCCGTCCACACAAGTTCCGGCTTCACGTTGGCCTTGCTGCCGGCCGCGATCTCCAGATAAAGGGCCGGCTTTTCCCCTCCTTCGCTTTTCGCCGGAGCGGGAAGGATCTTCATTTCGTACAGGCACGGCCTCAGGTCCATCTCGACGGTCCGGGTCTTGGTTTCTTTTTCGATCGGGATGCTCTCCCGCGCCAGCAGCCGCTCCGCTCCGCGGCGCAGCATGTCTGCCCATTCGGGGCGGATCTCCAGCCGGTAGGACGCGCGTCCCACGCTGGCCATGGCGTTGCCGGTGCCGTCGGGCAGGATCCGCACCGCATAGACGGGCAGATCGGCGGAGGTGGCGGCCCGCAGCCGGGGCAGAAGCTGCGCGGGATCGGTCTCTTCGATCTCCGCGTCCAGATACTCACCCTCCGAAGAGAGCCCCAGGCCCAGGGGCAGCGCAAAACTCATTAAGGGGTGGGGCGAAAAGCCCTGAGAATAAGCCATCGGGATCCCGGCCCGCCGGAATATCTTCTGGAAGGTCCGCAGCACATCCAGATGGCCGATAAAGCGCAGCGCGCCTTCTTTGCCGAATTTCACCCGGATGATCATGACTGTTCCTCCTTTTCCGCCGTCGGGCAGATGCCGCAGCGGTACCGGCCGACGCCGCAGCCGTTACACTGCTCCCGGCAGTTCGGGGTCACGACGCCTTCCATGGCGCGGTCCCATTCGCGGCGCAGGAAGGTCTTGGTGACGCCGATATCGATGAAATCCCAGGGGAACAGTTCATCGGCCGGCCGCTCGCGCAGCGTATAAAAGTCCGGATCCACGCCGCATTCGCGGAAGGCCTGCTGCCATTTATTGTCATCGTAGCGTTCGGTCCATGCGTCAAACAGGCAGCCCAGCTCGTAGGCACGCCGGATCACCCGGCTGACCTTCCGGTCGCCGCGGGCGAATACGCCTTCCAGCACGGTCACGTCCGCATCGTGATATTCGTAATGCAGCGAGCGGGCATTGACCTGGCGGCGGAAGCCGTCCTTGACGCGGTGGGCCCGTTCCAGATATTCCTCGCGCTTCTCCATCTTAGCCCACTGGAAGGGCGTAAACGGCTTGGGGACAAAAAAGGCGGAGCTGGCCGTGATCTGGATCTTGCCGCGGCGTTCCTCCTTCGGGATCTCGTCAAAAAACAGCGTGGCCGCGCGCTGGCAGAGTGCGGGAATGCCCTGGCGGTCCTCCTCCGTTTCCGTGGGCAGGCCGATCATGAAGTAAAACTTCACCTTGGTCCAGCCGCCGTGGAAGGCCATGGCCGCGCCGCGCATGATATCTTCTTCCGTCAGTCCCTTGTTGATCACGTTCCGCAGGCGCTGCGTGCCGGCCTCCGGTGCGAACGTGAGACTGCTCTTCTTCACATCCTGCACCTTGCTCATCACATCCAGCGAGAATGAATCGATGCGCAGGGACGGAAGGGAAATGTTTATATGATCCTGCGAGCATCTCTCCATTAACCCGGTCACAAGCGGTGCAATTTTACTGTAATCACTGGAGCTCAGCGAGCTGAGCGAGATCTCGTCATAGCCGCTGTTCTTCAGGGCGCGGTCCGCGATCTCCATCAGATGCTCGAGTTTTCTTTCCCGCACGGGGCGGTATACCATCCCCGCCTGGCAGAAGCGGCAGCCGCGGATGCAGCCCCGCATGATCTCCAGCGTCACGCGGTCCTGCACCGGCCGCACGAACGGGACAATGGGATTTTCCGGATAAGCCGCGCCGCTTAATTCTTTGACCAGGACCCTTCTGACGCTCGCGGGCGCCTCCGGAACCAGCGGCTTAAAATCCGCCAGCGTTCCGTCCTCATGATAGGACGGCTCATACAGGGACGGGACGTAGATCCCCTCGATCCCGGCCGCCGCGCGCAGGAAGTCCCGGCGGGAAGCGCCTTCCTTTTTCATCCGGATATACAGGTCGAACAGGCTGTCGTAAACGACCTCGCCTTCACCGATATAAAACAGGTCGAAGAACTCCGCGATCGGCTCCGGATTATACGTGCAGGGGCCGCCGCCGATCACGATCGGGTCCGCCTCCGTCCGCTCCGCCGCCGAGAGCGGGATGCCGGACAGGTCCAGCACCTGCAGCACGTTGGTGTAGCACATCTCGTACTGCAGCGTGATGCCCAGAAAATCAAAATCCTTCACCGGATCCTGGGATTCCAGCGCGAACAGCGGGATCTTCTTTTCCCGCATGATCCGGTCCAGGTCCGGCCAGGGGGAATAGACCCGCTCGCACCAGACATCCGGCCGGCGGTTGAACATATCATACAGGATCTGCAGGCCCAGATTGCCCATGCCGATGTCATACACATCCGGGAAGCAGAACGCAAAGCGCAGATCCACGCGGTCCCGGTCCTTCATGACCGCGTTCAGTTCCCCGCCCACGTAGCGGGCCGGTTTTTCCACGGTATTCAGGATTTCTTCCGATAAAGCCAGTTTTCGCATATCAGGTTCCATTTCTGCAGGCGGCGGGAATCCCCGCGCCTAGTCTCTTTCGTTCAGATCCCGCTGCAGCAGCGGCAGGAAATGCACCGGCGTGCCGGCGCCTTCCCGGATCACATAGTCCTTGTCCAGCTCCGCATACAGAAAGCTTTTGCGGCCGCCCCGCTCCGCGCGCTCCCAGAAGTGCTTCAGGTCGCGGAAGGGCAGATAGATCAGTTCATCCCGCTCCGTAAAGAACAGGATCAGGAAGGAAATGCCGTCCTGCGCTTCGTAATCCCGCATGAAGCGGTACTGATGGTCATGGATGTTCTGGAGCGGGAACGTGTCGCTCCGGCACTCCTTGGCGTCAAAACAGACCGGAATGCCCTGCACCGCGCCGATATAGTCCACGGTGCTTTTCGCGTCAAAGTAAGCCAGGGTAATATGGCGGGTCTCCTTGTCAATGGTGATCGGGGTGATCGGGGTCGGGATCTTCTGGATCACCGCCAGGCCGTCTTCCCGGTACCGTTCGATGGTCAGATTGACCATCGCCTCCAGCGTGGAGCCGCGCAGTCCGTGATTAGTCGCCATCGCTGCCTCCCAGGGCCTCCAGGACCCGCCGGAAATAGACCGGATACGGCGCCGTAAACGAGCGGCCGCCCAGTTCCCGCCAGAGCGCGCGGGCGGTTTCCGACACCGGTTCCGCTGTTTCCGTTCTTTCGGGAGACGGGAAGACGACCGTGCGGCTGTGCAGCAGCTGGAGCCGCAGATCGAGGCCCGTCCGGTGCGAGATCTCCCGCGTAAAAGCCGGATCGCCGTATTTGCCGTCCCCCAGGATCGGATGACCCAGCCACGCCAGCTGCGCGCGGATCTGATGGCTTTTGCCGCTGATCAGCTGCACCCGCAGCAGGTCGGTCCCGCCCTGAAGATGTGCGGCCGGCTCCGCCTTCAGAATAATGGGGCGCGCGCCTTCCTGCGGCTTTTCCGAAATGAGCGCCCGGTTTTCTTCCTCGTCTTTGCGCCAGTACAGCACGGAAGTAAACGGCGCTTCGACCCGTCCCCGGGCCAGGCAGGCGTAGTATTTTTCCGTCATCCGGTTCCGCAGCAGAAAAGACAGCAGCTGCTGCCCCGGCAGCGTCTTGCCGGCCAGCACCAGCCCGCTGGTATTGCGGTCCAGGCGGTTAGCCGCCGCCGGCGTAAATCCGGCCGAAGCCGGGCCGCCCCGCGCCGCCGCGTAAGCCGCTATGCGGTCCGTCAGCGAATCATCGCCCGCCGCCGCTTTCTGCGTCAGCAGTCCCGCCGGCTTATTGACGATCAGGATATGTTCGTTCTCAAAGATCACGGAGAGCGGCGGCATCTGTCCGCCTGCCGCTGGCCGGGCTGCGGGAGCGGTCTCCCGCGCGGTTCCGGCTTCGGATCCTCCCCGCATCTTTGCGAAGGTCTCCTCGGAAAAGAATACCGTCACGGTATCGCCCTCGGCCAGTCTTTCGCCGCCTTCGGCTTTCTTCCCGTTCAGGGTAATATTCTTTTTCCGGAGCATGCGATAAAGGAAGCCTTTGTCAGCTTCCCTGAAAACCCGTGATAAATATTTGTCCAGACGCTGTCCCGCATCCAGGGGACCGATGGGCAGATTGCGCAAACCGTTCTCCGTTCTTTACAGGCTCATGCCCAGCAGCAGTTCCTGGGCCTTTTCCACCAGTCTGACATGTTCTTCGGGGATCTCCCGGTTGATCTCCAGCAGGCGGTTCCAGTATTCCTGCCAGTCCGTATAGATCTTCAGGCGCAGGTTCACGCCTTTTTTGCGCAGGCGCAGGATGCAGTCGGATTCCACCGCCACGCGTTCCGCTTCCTTCACGGAAGGCGCGTAGGCCACCACGGCGTTCTGATAGACCGTCACATGGTCCAGAAAGTGCCGTTTTCCCTTCTCGTCCACATACATCAGGTGGAACAGCGCCAGTCCGTTTTCTTCGTAGGCTTTCGCCTGTTCCCGTTTCACCGGATCCAGGGGCTTCCCCTTCAGCAGGGCGATATAGGTCACCAGGAAGTTCGCGGTGGGCAGGACCATCAGGATGCCCGGAACGCTCAGGATATTCTTGGTGGAATGATAAATGATCAGGCCCGCTCCCACAAACGCGGCCACGACGAACGCGCAGACCAGTGCGATATGCAGCTGCTGGCGTTTGCGCGCCTCCAGATATTCATACTGCCCCTTGGCATAGGGATTGCCGAAAAATGATCTCATAAAATCTCCATAAAAAGAGACTGCGGACAGGGAGGTCCCTCTTCGCAGTCCGATTTCCTTCCGGTGTCAGTTTTCTTCCCCGGCCTGCTCCGGTTCGGCATCCTCGGCCGCCTCGGCAGGCTGCTCTTCCGCGGCGCCGGCCTGCTGGTTCTGCAGTTCGCGGCGGTTGGAGGTCACGACGTCGTAGCTGGCCTGCATCTGGTTGAAGAAGGAATTGAAGCGGCTCTGCAGGCTGTCCATGGAATGGCTCAGGAAATCCTGAAGGCCGGACAGCAGGGAGTCGGTGTAGCTCATGGCGCTCTGGCGGATCTCATCGGCCTCCACCGTAGCGTCGTTGATCATGTTCTGGGCCTTTTCTTCGGTTTCCGCCATCAGCTGACGGGCATCCGCGTACGCGGTCCGCATGATCTCGCTGTTGCTGACCATTTCTTCTTTCAGGCGCTTGGCTTCCACCAGCGTTTCTTCCGCCTGGCGGCGGGCTTCGGTTAAAATCTCATCCTTGTTGGCAATGATCTTCTGGTATTTTTTGATTTCCTCGGGGGTCCGCATCCGCAGCTCCACGAGCATGTCGTCGATCACGTCCTTTTCGACAACGATGCGCTTGTTATTGGAGAAGGTCTGCGATTTGCAGCCATCCAGGTACTCTTCCATCTCATTGATGATCTGTTCGATTCTGCTCATAACATCTTTCCTCCGGCTCGGGTCCTTGCCTTTATTGATCTGCTTTCGATAATTCTCTGTATTTTTCCGCTACGAGGGGAGCCAGTCCTTCCGGAAGGAAAACGCTGACATCACCGCCGCCGGCGGCCACCTCCCGCACCATGCTGGAGCTCAGGAAGGCATAACGAAGATCCGTTCCCAGAAACACCGTGTCCAGGCCCGGTTCCAGTACGGTCAGGCCCTGTGCCACCTTGATCTCCGCCTCAAAATCGCCGGAGTCGCGCAGGCCGCGCAGGATATGGCTGATCCCCAGCTGCCGGCAGAAATCCACCAGCAGACCGCTGAAACTGACCACTTCCACCTGGGGAATGTCCTTTGTTATACGGTGTATCATTATAACACGCTCATCCACGGAAAACAACGATTTTTTATGGGGATTCACCAGCACGCCCACATAGACCCGGTCGAAAATCCGGGCCGCCCGGCGGATCAGGTCCAGGTGTCCCAGCGTCAGCGGGTCAAAGCTTCCGGGGTACAGAACTGTTTTTTCGGACGGGTTTTTCATGGGGTCTTCTCCTTCCGTTCCAGAAATACATGCTTGTT
>CADBQE010000160.1 GCA_902796695.1 uncultured Lachnospiraceae bacterium | reverse complement strand
TGGTGATGATCACGCGGGGCGCCATTTTGTGAGAGCGGAACAGGCCGAGCGGATGGCCGCTCATGACGACCAGGGTCTGCTCGTCCGTCAGTTCTTCCAGATATTTTTTGATCAGGCGGTACTGCATCCAGTTCTGGCACACCTGGCCGGTCTCGCCGTAGGTGGTCAGTTCGTAGGGGTACAGGGCCACGTCGAAATCCAGGTTGTTGTCGATCATGACCTGGATGGCCTTGCCTTCGATGCATTTGCCTTTGTATTCGTCAATGGGTTTTCCGTGCAGCGCGCCCTCCGGACGGAAGCGATAGCCGTAAATGCGGCCGCGCTCTTCCAGTTCCTTCGCGAATTCCTCCGCCATCTGCGCGTGGTGGTCCGGGTGGATGTAGCGCAGCGCGTTGCGGATGGCTAGGATCTTATCATTTTCCGACAGCTTCGCCTCGCGGCGCGGCGCCCGGCGGTATTTGTCACTCATGGCCGGATAAGCCGGCAGTTCATAGTCCAGTTTGATCACCATGGCATCTTCTGTTGCAATCATGTTCTATCCTTCCTTTTTCTGAATTCCCCGGCTTCCGCCGGAGTCGCGATCCGTTCTTTCAATACTGTTTACTATACCATAAGCCGCCCCTTCCCGCAAGGGCTTCGCCGGGGCGCGGCGTTTTTTTCGGGCCGGGCGGGCTTTCCGGACAAATTCCCCGCCGGCCCTTGAAGAAGGCCGGATTTTCCGTTATACTGTTCTTACTTTTTCCGACGGAGGTTTTTATAATGGACAGCGTGTTCGGTTTTGTCTGGGAAAGCGAACTGATCGTATGGCTGCAGGATTCGCTGGGCCGTGCCGGCGCGGCGGCCGCGTCCTTTCTCTCGCTGTTCGGGGAGGAACTGACGCTCGTTGCCGTCCTCGGGTTTCTGTACTGGTGTCTGGACAAGCGGCTGGGGATCCGCGTCGGCATGAGCCTGCTGGCCGCTTCCGCCTGGAATCCCATGCTGAAAAATATCGCGCTGCGGCCGCGCCCGTATATGGCGGATCCCCGGATCCGCTGCCTGAAAGCCGTTGACGCCGACGCGGACCTCATGGACGTGGCTGCACAGGGATACTCCTTCCACAGCGGTCATTCCGCCAGCGCGGCGGCCACTTACCCCGCAGCGGCGGCCGGCCTGAAAAAGCGGTGGATCCTGTGGTGCTCCTGCGGGCTTGTCTTTCTGGTCGGCGTTTCCCGCTTCGTGCTGGGCGTCCACTATCCCACGGACGTGCTGGCCGGCTGGGTTCTGGGCATTCTGGCTCTTGTCATTACCGGCTTCCTGGAAAAGCATATCGCGAACCGTCCGCTGCTGTACCTGATTCTGCTGCTGACAATCGTGCCCGGCTTTTTCTACTGCCGCACCAATGATTTCTTCAGCGCGGCGGGCATGATGGCCGGTCTGGCGCTCGGAGACCTTTTCGAGCGGAAATACGTCAATTTCGAAAATACGCGCAGACCGCTCCCGATCCTGCTGCGGCTGGCCGGCGGCATTGCGCTGTTCTTCGCTCTGAACACGCTGCTCAAGCTGCCGTTTTCTAAGGACTTCCTGGAATCCGGCACCGGTGCGGCTTTTGCGGTCCGCGCCGTGCGCTATCTGATCGTCAGCTTCGGCCTGATCGGCCTGTATCCGATGGCTTTCGGCCTGCTTAGCCGGGGCCGCTCCGATTCCGAAAAATCTCTCAAAAAGGAGAACTGATATGGCAAAATTAGTGGAATGCATTCCCAACTTCAGCGTCAGCCGGGAGAAGGACCCGGCGGTCTTCAATGCCCTGGTGGACTGCGCGAAAAGCGTCCCCGGCTGCTTCCTGTTCGATGTGCAGTCGGACGGCAACCACAACCGCTGCGTGTTCACACTGCTGGGTTCGCCCGAGGCGATCGAGGAGGCCGCGGTGAAGCTGACCGGCCTGGCCGCGGAAAAGATCGATATGCGGAAGCACGAGGGGCAGCACCCCCGCATGGGCGCCACGGACGTGATCCCGTTCGTGCCGCAGACCGCGGAAACCACGGTGGAGGAGTGCGTCGCGCTGTCCAAACGCGTGGCGGAACGCATCTGGAAGGAATTCGGCATCCCCTCTTTCCTGTATGAAGACTCGGCCACCCGGCCGGAGCGCCGGAATCTGGCGGACTGCCGCCGCGGCCAGTTCGAAGGCATGCCCGAAAAGTTGCTGCAGGAAGACTGGGCGCCGGACTATGGCGAGCGGAAGATCCACCCCACGGCGGGCATCACGGCCATCGGCGCACGCATGCCGCTGGTCGCGTTCAACGTGAACCTGGATACGCCGGACGTGGAGATCGCGAAGAAGATCGCGAAAGCGATCCGCGGCTCGTCGGGCGGCTTTAAATACTGCAAGGCCATCGGCGTGATGCTGGAGGAACGCGGGATCGCGCAGGTCTCCATGAATATGGTCAATTACGAGGGAACTCCGCTGTACTACGCCTATGAGATGATCCGCGCCCTGGCCGAAGGGTACGGCGTGAAGATCGTCGGCTCCGAGATCGTGGGCTTAACGCCGGGCAAGGCGCTGATCGACTGCGCCGCCCATTATCTGAAACTGGAAAACTTCAACTGCACCGAGCAGGTGATGGAATATCATCTGATCGGCATGGAATAAGGGGGAAAGCATCATGGAATTATCCGGACTGACCGTTCAGGAATTCACCGCCCTGCTGGGCTCCGATGCGCCCGCCCCCGGAGGCGGCTCCGCGGCCGCGCTGTGCGGCGCGCTGGGCTCCGCCCTGTCCGCCATGGTCTCCGCCCTGACCGTAGGCAGCGCGAAATTCGAAGCCTTTCATGCTTCCGCGGAAAAATCTCTGGCCAGAGCCGAAACCCTGCGGCAGGAAATGCTGACCGCCATGGAGGAAGACACCGCAGCCTTCAATCAGGTCAGCGCCGCCTTCGCCCTGCCCAAGGGAACTCCCGAGGAAAAGGCGGCCCGCTCCGAGGCCATCCAGGCCGCGTTGGCCGTCTGCACGGAATCGCCCCTGAAGATCATGGAGCTCACCGTGGAAGCGCTGGAACTCACCATGCTGCAGATCGGCCGCTCCAACACCAACGCCGCCAGCGACCTGGGCGTTGCCGCCCTCTGCCTGAAGGCCGCCCTTCAAGGCGCCTGGCTGAACGTCCTGATCAACGTCGGCAGCCTGAAGGACAAGGACCTGGCGGAAGCCTACCGCATCCGCGGCGAGGCGCTCCTCTCCCAGGGTCTCACCCTCGCGGACGAGATCTACGAGCAGGTGGAGGAAAGCCTGTCCTGACCTGACGCAAAAAGGCCGTGAAGAAGCGCTGTCCGTTCTGAATGACGCTTTTCACGGCTCTTTTTTTGTCCTTTTATCCTGTTCCGCAGCAAAGCCTCCGGCCGGCCAGGGGCTGATCCCCTCTCCCGTCCCGGCCGCTGCCGGCCTTAAATATCCGGTCAGTTCTTTTTTTCGGCTGCCATCTGCCGCGGGCCAAAACTCCGTTTCTTGACCGGCCGCGCCGGGAATGATACTATGGGGACGATCCGGCAAAAACATTTTTACGGATTTCCGTTTTTTCTTCGACAGAACAGGTAAAGGGACTAAATGATGACAGCGGCACACCCCCTGTCATCAGCAGGAAAACCTGTCAAGGGGACCGCCCCCGTCAGAGGAGGAAAAATCTGACAAAGGAACCGTCCCCCTGTCAGAAAACGCCAGGAGATGCCATGGAATCGATGCGTCAGCAAAATCTGCCTTATGCGACGGATGAAGCCCTGACCGAAGGGCTGTTCCGCCGGGAGGAGGCGGCCCTGGAGGCCGTCCAGGAGCGGTACGGCGCGCTGATAAAGCGGCTGGTCTCCCGGTTCCTGGGAGATGCGCGCGACCGGGAGGAGGCGGTGAGCGATACGATGCTGCGGCTGTGGCAGGCGATCCCGCCGCACCGCCCGGCCTCGCTGCCCGCGTTCCTGACCACCCTGGCCCGCCGCGCGGCCATCGACCGGCAGCGGCATAACAGCCGGGCCGGCGCCGTTCCCGGCGACTGTCTGACGGCGCTGGACGAACTGGCGGAGCTCCTGCCCTCCGATTCCGGAACGGAGGACGAGCTGATGGCGAAGGAGCTGGGGCGCTGCCTGAACGCGTTTCTGGCGGAGCAGAAGCCCCGGCGCCGGGAGATCTTCCTGCGCCGCTGGTACGGCGCGGAGGCGGTCAGGGAAATGGCGGCGGCCATGGGCGTCAGCACTTCCACGATCGAAAAAGAGCTGAAAGCCCTGCGGCACTCCCTGAAGAAAAAACTGGAAAGCGAAGGTTTTGCGGTATGAAGAAAGAAATATGGCAGGACGCCTTAAACGAGATCGATGAAAAATGGGCCGGCGAATACGCCCGGATCCTGAAAAAAGACGAGGAAGCAGCCCGGCGGAGCACGGATGCGCTGAAAGAGGACGCCCCACTGGCCGCCCCCGCCCGCCCCGATGCCGGCGGCAGGAAGCTCCGCCGTCTCCCGAAATGGACCGGCTGGGCCGCCATCGCCGCCTGCCTGTGCCTGGTGCTGATCACGGCCGCCGTGTCCGGTGTTTTCAGCCGTCAGCAGAAACCGCAGTTCTCCGCGGACCCCGCGGGGCAGGTGACCGAGCCGTCTTCCCTTCCCGCGCAGACGGCCCCCGTGCAGAAGATCCCCATCGAAACGGACCTCACACAACCCGTCTCAGACACCGCTCAGCCTGCGCCGTCATTTTCAGCAGACGACAGACTCTCTTCTGTGGCAGCGCCGTGTAAACAAGTCCTCCAACCGAATTTTGCGCCCGCTGAAGTTCCCCCCGTCTCCTATGACGGTCCGGTCCGTATCTACACGCCCGGCTGGAACACGGAGGAGTATGGCTTCATTCAGGAAAACGGCTTCCTGAGCGTCCTGACCTCTCCCTTCTCGACTTTCGCGGCCGACGTGGACACGGCCTCCTATTCCAACCTGCGCCGTCTGATCCAAAGCGGCGCCGCGATCCCCAAAGACGCGGTCCGCCTCGAGGAACTGATCAATTATTTCCGCTACGATTATGCGGAACCCGCGGACGGCGAGCCTTTCGGCGTCACCATGGAACTCTCCGACTGTCCCTGGAACAGCCAGGCCCATCTGCTGCTGATCGGCCTGCAGGCGAAGAAACTGGACGCGGACGCCCTTCCGCCCTCCAACCTAGTCTTCCTGATCGACGTTTCCGGCTCCATGAGCACGCCCGAAAAGCTGCCGCTGGTCCAGCGTTCCTTCATGACGCTGGCGGAAAATCTCACGGAAAACGACCGGATCACCATCATCACCTATTCCGGCGCGGAACGCCTGGTCCTGGACGGCGTCGCCGGGAACGAACAGGCCCTCATCATAAGCGCACTGGAGGATCTGACCGCCTCCGGCTGCACCAACGGCGAGCAGGCCCTGCGCATGGCGTACGACGCGGCGGAGCGCCATTTCATCCCCGGCGGCAACAACCGCATCATCCTGGCTACGGATGGCGACTTCAACGTCGGCGTGACCTCGGAAGGCGAACTGACCCGCCTGGTGCATCACAAAGCGCAGAACGGCGTATTCCTCTCCGTCCTGGGCTACGGCATGGGCAACATCAAGGACAACAAGATGGAAGCCATGGCGGACAACGGCAACGGCAATTATTATTACATCGACGACATCGCCGAAGCGCGCAGGGTCCTGGTGGAGGAAGCCGGCGGCACGCTGTTTACGGTCGCCAGGGACGTGAAGCTGCAGGTCGAATTCAACCCTGCAATGGTCAAGGGCTACCGCCTGATCGGGTATGAAAACCGCGTGATGGATGCGGAGGATTTCGCGGACGACACCAAAGACGGCGGCGAACTGGGCTCCGGCCATCAGGTCACGGCCCTCTATGAGATCATTCCCGCCGGCTCGGATTTCGAGATCCCGGCCGTGGAATCCCGCTACAGCCAGCCCCAGGGCGGCGACGCCCCCACCCTCACGAACACGGACGAATGGCTGGTCCTGAACATCCGCTATAAAGAGCCGGTCGGCGGCGCCTCCGAACTTCTGACCTACCCGCTGGCTGCGGATGCCTACACCCCCGAACTTTCCGCCAACGCCTTCTGGGCCGCCGGCATCGCGCACTGGGGCATGGAACTGCGCCGCTCCGAATACGCCGGCGAGCTCAATGACAACGACTGGATCCGGCAGATGGAAACCCTCGCCTCCGACGATTTCCGCAAAGAATGCATCCGCCTGATCCGCGAGAGCCTGCACATCGATCACCCGCTGCACTGACACGACCGCTTCGGACGGCTCTTCCTGACCCTGCCGTCCAAAGCCATCCCTTCCGACATTGTTTTTAGCAGGGAGACGGTTCCTTTGCCCGGTGTTCTGACAAAGGAACCGTCCCCC
>CADBQE010000159.1 GCA_902796695.1 uncultured Lachnospiraceae bacterium | reverse complement strand
CGGCCGTGCAGACCGCCAAGCTGATTGTGGAAAACAGCTGCTTCGAGAAGGTGCTCTTCGCCAACTCCGGCGCGGAGGCCAACGAAGGCCAGATCAAGCTGGCCCGCAAATACGCCAAGGATCACGGCCATCCCGAGCGCTTTGTGGTCATCACCATGAAGAATTCCTTCCACGGCCGCACGCTGGCCACCTGCACCGCCACCGGCCAGTACGGCGTGCACCGCTATTTCGAGCCGCTGCCCGACGGATTCCGCTATGCGACCTTCAATGATCTGGACAGCGTGAAGGCTCTGGTGGACGAATACACCTGCGCCATCCTGACCGAGCCGGTCCAGGGCGAAGGCGGCGTGCGTCCCGCGACGCCCGAATTCCTGAAGGGCCTGCGCGAGCTGTGCGACGAAAAGGGCATCCTGCTGATGTTCGACGAAGTGCAGGTCGGTTCCGGCCGCACCGGCAAGCTGTTTGCCTATCAGCACTACGGTGTGGAGCCCGATACCTGCTCCATGGCCAAGGCGCTCGGCTCCGGCGTTCCGATCGCGGCAGTCTGCGCCCGCGGCGAAGCGGCCCATACGCTGACCCCCGGCACCCACGGCTCCACCTTCGCGGGCGGCCCTCTGGCCTGCGCACTGGCCATGACCACGCTGGACGTCATGCTGAACGAAGGCGTGCTGGACAACTGCGCCGAAGTGGGCGAATATTTCCGCAGACAGGCGCACGAAGTGATCGAAAAGCATCACCCCGATGCCATCGATGAGATCCGCGGCCTGGGCCTGATCAACGGCATCCAGCTGAAGAAGGAAAGCGGCCAGCCCGTCGTGGACCTGTGCTACAAAGACAATAACGTACTGATCAACAATACCAACGGCAACGTCCTGCGCTTCATCCCTCCGCTCATTGTCACGAAGGAAGAAGTGGACACCGTCATCGCGGCAGTGGATGCCGCCATGACCAAGCTGGGCTGGTAATCACGCTGCATCCGCGTCATGACGGGCAGCCCGGACGGGCCTCATGGTCCGTTTTACGGCCTGTCCCGGACTGCCCGGATATGGCCGGACCGTAAAGGAGACTGAATTTCAAATGGAAACCATCGTAATTGCACTGGGCGGCAACGCCCTGACCCTCGGCGGGAAGCTGGCGGATGCCGCGACCCAGCTGGGCATTATCGACAACACCTCCCTGGAGATCGCGGACATTATCGAACAGGGATACAAGGTGGTACTGACGCACGGCAACGGCCCCCAGGTGGGCGGGATCGTGATGCAGAATGAGAACAGTGCGAACTTGACGCCCGCCATGCCGTTTGACGTATGCGGCGCCATGAGCCAGGGCATGCTGGGCTATCACATGGTCCAGGGCCTGCAGCGCGCCATGCGCATCAAGGGCGGCCATGTTTCGCCGGTGGCCGTGGTCACGCAGGTGAGGGTCGATCCGGACGATCCCAAGTTCCGGAATCCCTCCAAGCCCATCGGCGCGTTTTATTCCGAAGAAGAAGCCCGCGCTCTGATGCAGGAGAAGGGCTATATCATGAAGGAGGACGCCGGCCGCGGCTGGCGCCGTGTCGTGGCCTCTCCCCGCCCGGTGGAGATCGTTGAGCTGAAGGCCATCGAAGACCTGATGGCGGCCGGCCACACCGTGATCGCCGTGGGCGGCGGCGGCGTGCCCGTCTATCTGGACGAAGACGGCGACTTGAAGGGCATCGCGGCCGTGATCGACAAGGACCTGGCCTCCGAACGCCTGGCCCAGGACCTGGACGCCGACATCTTCATGATGCTGACCGCCGTGGAGAAGTGCTACATCAACTTCAATAAGCCGGATCAGAAGCCTCTGGACACCCTCACCGCCGCCGAGGCGAAGGAATACATCGCCCAGGGCCAGTTCGCCGCCGGCTCCATGCTCCCCAAAGTGGAAGCCGCCGACCGCTTCGTCGAAGCCCGCCCCGGCCGCCGCGTCATCATCACCACCCCCGAAAAAGCCGGCGCCGCCCTCCGCGGCGAAGCCGGAACCGTAATCGTGGGATAAAGACGCCACGTCGCCACGGGGACGGTTCTTTCCGGCTCCCTGCACAACAAAAAGACACCGGCCGACCTTGATTAAGGGAAAGCCGGTGTCTTTTTGTGTGTCACTGGGGACGGTTCTCTTTGACACTTTTTCGTGACAAAGGAACCGTCCCCCTGTCATCTTTTGTGACAAAGGAACCGTCCCCCTGTCACGTGACACCCCTGTCACGTGTTGTCCTCTGTTGTCTTATTCAAAATATTCGCCGCGCATCAGAAGGTAGATTATGTTTTCGAGGGTTGCGGGGTCTTCGGTTTCGCCGGTGAGGATGTAGGTTTCGGCGATGCTGGTGATGCCGGCGGCCAGGAAGTCGATTATGTAGGGGTTCAGGGGGGAGGGGCGGCCGGGGGTCTGGCGGAAGTATTCGGAGAAGTCTTCGCGCAGGACGGTGCGGAGGAGGGGCATCAGGCCGTGGCGGGACAGGATTTCGAGGACGGCGGCGTGGCTGGTGATATAGCGGCCGAAGCCGCTGCAGATCTCGCGGAAGCTGTGGTCGCAGCAGTCCTGCGGCTGGCAGGAGGAATAGCAGCAGTCGTTCCGCAGGGTAAAGGTGATCACGTTGTCCTTGGAGCGGAACAGGCTGTAGAAGGTCTGGCGGGAGACGTCCGCCCGTTTGCAGATGGCGCTGACCGAGATTTCGCCGTAGGGCATTTCGCCCAGCAGGGTCAGCAGCGCGTCCGCGATCTGCCGCTGGGAGGCCAGCGCTGTTTTATTGCTGCCGCAGTACATAAGCATTCTTCCTGTCAAAGAATTTTGGCAAAACCTTGACAACTGTCAAAGTAATGTTATAATCATTATAGCACAACCTTGACATTTGTCAAGGCTGCGACGGATGATTCCTAAGCACCAAGGAGGAAAACCAATGGCAGTATTACCTTTATATAACGTTCTTGTCCTGCCGGACGCCACGATCTATCTGAAAAACGAGCGCTTTGAAAAAGCGGTCGGACGCCTGCCCCGCCCCGAGGAGCGGGTCACGCTGCTGATCCTGAAGGAAAACACGCCCCGGGATCAGATCACCCCGGCAAGCTTCTATCCCATCGGGCTCTCCGGGACCGTTTCCGAAGTCCGGGACGAGGGCTGGTTCGCGGTCCGGGCCCGCGGCCGCGTCAATCTGGATGAAGCGGCCATCCTGCCGGACGGGCGCATCGAAGCCTACACCTCCCGCCGCGAAGACAGCGACCAGCTGCCGCCGCACGAGGATCGGCGCAAAACGGCCGACGTCAAAGCCGCCTTGACGGAGTTCTCCAAAGGGACGCAGTGGGAGCAGGGCTCCAAAGCCTGGATGGACCAGTTTGACACCCTGAACGAAGTCGCGCAGGCCTGCTCGCCCTGGATCGACGCCTCCAACGAGGAGTGCTATGCCATCCTGGCGGAAGACAGCGCCGTAAAGCGTGCGGAGATGGTGGAAAAGCTGATCTACGAGACCCTGGAGATGGGCAAACTCAGTCAGGAAGGCTCCTCCGTGCGGCAGGAGGATTACCAGAAAATGGTGCGCGAATCCGCCATCCGCAAACAGATGGAATATCTGCAGAAGGAGCTGGATGAAATGCATCCGGAGAACGTGTCCGACATCCGGCGCCTGGAGCTCAAGGTCCAGGAGTCCGGCATGAACGAGACCGCCCGCCGCGAAGCGGACAAGCTGCTGAGCCGCCTGAAGCAGGAAGGTTCAAACAGCAGCGAGACCGGCATGCTGTACAATTATCTGGACTTTCTGACCAGTCTTTCCTGGAAAAAAGAGCCGGCCCGCACCATCGATCTGGACGAGGCGGAGCGCATCCTGGAGGAGGATCACTTCGGCCTGAAGAAAGTGAAAAACCGCATCCTGCAGCAGATCGCGGTCATGAATCTGAAGAAAGAACAGTTCGGCTCCATCCTGCTCTTTGTGGGTGCACCGGGCACGGGCAAAACCAGCATCGGGCAGAGCATAGCCCGGGCGCTGCACCGCAAATACGTGCGGGTCAGCCTGGGCGGCGTGCGGGATGAGGCCGATATCCGCGGGCACCGGCGCACCTATATCGGGGCCATGCCCGGCCGCATCATGGACGCCATTCAGAAAAGCGGCGTGTCCAACCCGGTCATGGTGCTGGACGAAGTCGACAAGCTTTCGATGTCCTACAACGGCGACCCCGCCAGCGCGCTGCTGGAGGTGCTGGATCCGGAGCAGAACAGCACGTTTACGGACCACTACATGAACGTGCCGTACGATCTGTCGAACGTCCTGTTCATCTGCACCGCCAATACGACGGATACGATCCCGGAGCCGCTGCTCAACCGCATGGAGGTCATCCAGTTCCAGGGGTATACGCCGATCGAGAAGGAACAGATCGCGCTGCGGCATCTGCTGCCCAAGGCCCGGGAGGCCGTGGGGCTTACGGAAGAGCAGCTCACGGTTTCCGAGGACGCCGTCCGCGCCGTGATCCGCGATTATACGCGCGAAGGCGGCGTGCGCGGCCTGAAGAAACGGATGGATACCCTGTGCCGGGCGGCCGCGGTGCGCATCGTGCGCGGGGAGGGCGATTCCCTGTGCGTGACGCCGGAGAACCTGCGGGAATATCTGGATATGCGGCCCATGCATCACCGGGATCTGCAGCAGAGCGCGGCGCCGGGGATCGTGACCGGCCTGGCCTGGACGGCGGCGGGCGGCGATATTCTGTATATCGAAGCCATGCTCACCAAGGGGAGCGGCCAGATCGTGATCACCGGACAGCTGGGCGACGTGATGAAGGAATCCGCCCGCCTGGCCATCAGTCTGGTGAAGCACCGCTTCCCGGACAAGGCGGCGGTGTTCTCCGACCACGACCTGCACATCCATGTGCCCGACGGCTCCACGCCCAAGGACGGACCGTCCGCCGGGATCACGCTGACCACGGCGATCGCTTCCCTGATCACCGGCCGCCCGGTCAAGCCCGAGATCGCCATGACCGGGGAGATCTCCCTGCGCGGCGAAGTAACGCCGATCGGCGGCCTGCCCGAAAAGTTGATGGCGGCCCAGCGCGCCGGCGTCCGGCAGGTGCTGATCCCCCGGGACAACGAGGACGACCTGCAGGATATCCCCCGGGAAGTGCTGGATCAGCTTCAGATCACGCCGGTGCGGGATCTGGATGAAGTGCTGGCGCTGTGCGGCATTGCGGACGGCGGGGCCGCCGAACAGGCGGAATAAGCAGGTGGAATTCTCCGGCCGAATCTCCGGCCGCCCCCCTGCAGACACATCCCATTTCACACAAAAAGGGGCTGCTTTCGCAGCCCCTTCCGCATGCCCGGACGCCCTCTCCGGCTCCGGAGTTTTCAGCGGATCACGTAACTGAAGGAGTCCTCGATCTTCTCCGTCGGATCCTGCAGGTTGATGCCGGCGACTTCGCGGAAGATCAGTTCCAGGGTCCCGGTTCCTGTTTCCGTACCGTCTTTCAGCACGTAGACCAGCGTACCTTCGCGTGTCTCGCCCGGCCCGAATCCGACGGCTTTCAGGGTCCTCTCGTATCCCACCCTTTACCAGTTTTCGGAAAGTGCCGTCAGGCCCAGGGATCCGCGCTCTTCGGCACGCGGATGCCGGCCAGCAGGCCCTGGTGATTCCACAGGAACCATTCGT
>CADBQE010000158.1 GCA_902796695.1 uncultured Lachnospiraceae bacterium | reverse complement strand
GTCGATGTGTTATTCTATCACAAGTTCCGGGGAAGTGCCACTCTTTTTTTGAAGGAAAAAAGGGAATTGGAGGTCTTTTCGAAAAAAGAGCCTCTGCTTCCGGCTGCCGGATTCCGGCAGTTTCGTAAAAAGTCAGCTACAGCCGTGCTTTTGCCGTGATATAATTAGTCCGAAGTCGCCGTACGGAATTATCCGGTCCTTCAAAAGGACCGTTTCCTTTCTGCCGCCATTACAGGATTCCGGCCAGGCTGCACAGGCCGGCGCTTATTCCGATCGCCGCCAGGCAGATCAGGCTTCCCGTCAGGAATTCCGGCAGCGTATGGCGCTTCAGATACAGGGAAGCCCACAGGATCGCGAAATACAGGCCCGTGCACAGCAGGAAAGCCGGAAACCCGAAGCAGAGGGCCGCGATCACCAGCGGTCCCACCACACTGCAGCCGTGGCCGCTGGCGCGCCGATGCAGGACCTTGTTGCACAGCGCCAGCAGAATGACGGATATCACGTAAATGCCCGTCAGGCAGATCAGGCGGCCGCTGCCCCGGGCCAGAGCATAAGTAAAGCCGGCCGCGTAGCCGACGCAGGAAGTGATAAAAGCCAGGTTCCGCTGCCCTTCGCGCCCCTGCCGTTTCAGGCGGGGGAACAGGAGCGAAAGCGGATAGGCGGCCGCCGGGAGCAGGGCCAGACAGATCAGAGTCACAAGAACATCCCTGATATTCCGGAAAACACCGTTGTCCGCGACGTACAGGAGAAACGCCAGCAGGGCAACCATAACGGGCGGTACGGAAACAATACGGATGATCTGCGCCAGTTTATCCCGGACCGGCGAGCCGGTTAGCAGAGTCTTT
Source organism: uncultured Lachnospiraceae bacterium (assembly GCA_902796695.1). Lineage (GTDB taxonomy): Bacteria > Bacillota > Clostridia > Lachnospirales > Lachnospiraceae > UBA6987. The sequence continues at coordinate 1,629 of CADBQE010000158.1, read as the reverse complement.
TTCATGTCGGCATCTCCTTGTTCTGTTTATGCTTTATCTTGTCTTGCATATTAGGTTATATCATCTTCCGCACGTTGTCAAGAGATTTGCCGAACAGATATTGAAAAACGGAGAAGCAGGTGATATGATCAGACTATCTTAAATAAAAAAAGGAGGGCCCCGCATGGACGCCCTGCAATGGAATGAAAAACTGCGGGAATGGGAAGAACATCTGCTGCATTACCGCCTTCCGGAGTGGGAAGCCATTCCGGATCTGGGACTGTATATGGAGCAGGTTCTGATCCTGCTGAAGCAGTATCTGGAATTTCTTCCTTCCGACCGGAAGGAAGATCCCGTCGTGACGGCCGCCGCCGTCAATAATTACGTGCGGAAGAAAATGATGCCCGAGCCTGTAAAGAAGCGCTACTACCGCATCCATATCGCGTATCTGCTGATGATCTGCTCGCTGAAGCAGTCCCTGAGCATCGCCCAGATCACCCGGCTGATCCCCGCCGGCCTTTCCGCAGAAGAAACGGCTCAGCTGTACGGGATGTTCACCGAGCGGTATCGGAAGACCAGCACCTATTTTGCGCTGCAGGTCCGGGAGCAGACCGAAGCGCTGCGCGGCGCATCCTGCGCTGACGACGAGAGCCGGGACATGATTCTGAGCTGCGCCGTGATCGGCGGCTTTGCCCGCGCACTGGCGGACCGGCTGCTGGCCCTCTGACGGATGGCGGATGACAGGGGGACGGTTCTTTTGTCACGTTTTTCGTTCCGAGAGGATTCTTCATGTAGGGGCCGATCTGTGATCGGCCCGTCATACAGGGTATGGTTATCCTTCCTCCGCGGGCCGATCGCAGATCGGCCCCTACGATAAAACCCGAGGTCCCGATGCGGGCCGTGATGACAGGGGGACGTATCTCCTGTCACCTTATTCATTTCTTCTTTACGGAAAAGCCGAAGCGGCCTACGGCCTTTCCCAGGCGGAGGTATTCTCCGTGGGAGTAGGCGATGAGATCCGCTTTTCCGAGGTCCAGACGGCCTTTTTCGTCCAGCAGGGCTTCTTCGACCGAGACCTGTACGATGCGGCCCAGGAACATGTCATGGGAGCCGAGTTCCAGGATCTGTTCCACGCGGCAGGACAGGTTGAGGGGGCTTTCCGCAATCAGCGGCGCATGGGCAAGGCCTGGGGCCGGCGCCGCCGTCAGGTGTGCCGCCGCGAATTTATCCATATCCCGCCCGGACTTTACACCGCACAGATCGCAGGCCCGGGCCAGAGACGCGGAGACCAGGTTGACAACGAATTCGCCGCTCTCGCGGATCATATGGTGGGAAAAGCGGCTCTTCCGCACGGAAACGGATACCATGGGCGGTTCGCTGCATACCGTGCCGGCCCATGCGACCGTGATGATATTGGGCCGTTCGGTTTCCGTCGCGCAGCTGACCATGACCGCCGGGGTAGGATTCAGCAGATTGCCCGGTTTCCAGATTTGCTTCATAATCGGTATTTCTCCTGTTCCGGGCCTTTTCCGCGGCCCGATGATGCCCCGCATTTCCGTAAATAAAAGTTCAGCACCCCACCGCATGCGGATGTCGGCGAAGTGCTGATAGCAGGGGCAGAAAGATTCGAACTCTCATCGATGGTTTTGG
>CADBQE010000157.1 GCA_902796695.1 uncultured Lachnospiraceae bacterium | reverse complement strand
CAGAACCATCATTGAAAACGCGGCGAGAGAACCGCATATTGTGGATCTTGCCAACTTCCTCAACTCCATGGGGGCGGACGTGCGCGGCGCCGGTACCGACACCATCAAGATCAACGGCGTGGAGGAGCTGCACGGCGGCACCTACACCATCATCCCGGACCAGATCGAAGCCGGGACCTTCATGATGGCGGCCGCCGTCACCAAGGGCGACATCACCGTGAAGCGCATCATTCCCCAGCATATGGACGCCATCACCGCCAAGCTCATGGAAATGGGCTGCGAAGTGATCGAGCAGGGCGATTCCATCCGCGTGGTGGGCCGGCCGGCTTTATATTCCTGCAACGTAAAGACGCTGCCGTACCCCGGATTCCCTACGGACATGCAGCCGCAGATGGGCGTGGCCCTGTGCCTGTCGGAAGGCGTGGGCACCATCACCGAGAGCATTTTTGAAAACCGCTTCAAATATGTGGACGAACTGAATAAAATGGGGGCGGACACCGAAGTCAAGGGCTCCATTGCCATTTTCAAGGGCAGCGGCCCGTTAAAGGGCGCGGATGTGGTGGCTCCGGACCTGCGCGCCGGCGCCGCGCTGGTGCTGGCCGGGCTGGCCGCCGAAGGCATCACCGTGGTCGAAAATGTGGACTACGTGCTGCGCGGCTATGAAGACTTTGACAAAAAGCTGCAGGGGCTGGGGGCGGAGATCCGCCTGGCCGAGTCCGATGAGGATGTTAGGAAAGCCAAATTCCTCATCAGCTAAGTCTTAAAGCACTGACAGGGGCGGCCGCCGGCCGCCCGCTTTTAACAGAAAGGATTTTCCGATGGAAAGAAGACTCTTTACCTCCGAATCGGTAACCGAAGGACATCCCGATAAAATGTGCGATGCCATCTCGGACGCCATCCTGGACGAGCTCTTAAAGCAGGATCCGCAGAGCCGGGTCGCCTGCGAAACGCTGTGCTCCACCGGGTTTGTGGTCGTCATGGGCGAGATCACGACCAAGGGGTACGTTGACGTGCAGAAGGTCGTGCGCGATACCGTGCTGGAGATCGGCTATGACCGGGCCAAGAAAGGCTTTGACGGCCAGAGCTGCGCGGTCTTTACCGCGATCGACGAGCAGAGCCCGGATATCGCCATGGGCGTGAACGATGCGCTGGAAGAACGCGGCGAAGGCCTGGCGGACAATATCGGCGCCGGCGACCAGGGCATGATGTTCGGCTACGCGACCAATGAGACGCCCGAACTGATGCCGTACCCGATCTCGCTGGCCCACAAGCTGGCCCGCCGCCTGACCGAAGTGCGGAAAAACGGGACCCTGCCGTATTTAAGACCGGACGGCAAAACGCAGGTGACCATCGAATATGACGAAGAAGGCAAGCCCTGCGCCATCGACAACGTCGTCGTCTCCGCGCAGCACGCGCCGGAAATTTCGCAGGAACAGCTGCATGCCGACATCCGGAAATACGTTCTGGATGCGGTGCTGCCGCAGGAAATGCTGACCGAACGGACCCGCTTCCTGATCAACCCGACCGGGCGCTTTGTGATCGGCGGTCCGCAGGGGGATTCCGGGCTTACCGGCCGCAAGATCATTGTGGACACCTACGGCGGCATGGCCCGCCACGGCGGCGGCGCTTTCTCCGGCAAGGATCCGACCAAGGTGGACCGCTCCGCGGCCTACGCGGCCCGCTATGTGGCCAAAAATATCGTAGCCGCCGGGCTGGCGGACCGCTGCGAACTGCAGGTCGCGTACGCGATCGGGGTGGCGGAGCCCACCTCCGTGCAGATCGACACCTTCGGAACCGGGAAACTGAGCAACGAAAGACTGGTGGAGATCGTGCGGAAGCACTTCGACCTGCGGCCGGCCGGCATTATCAGGATGCTGGATCTGCTGCGCCCGATCTACAAGAAGACCGCCGCGTACGGCCACTTCGGCCGCGAAGAGGAAGGCTTTACCTGGGAAAAGACGGACAAGGCCGAGGAACTGAAGCAGTATCTGCCGCAGGCATAAGAACGCAATTTGCCGCAGGCGTGAAGCCTGTCGGACGGCACAGAAAAACGCACCGCCCCGTGAAGGGACGGTGCGTTTGCGTTTCCGGGACGGATCCGCAGGCAGGCTGTCGGGCGTAATTTTCCGCGCCGCCGTGCGTTATCTTTCCTTGCCGCGGAAGAACAGAGCCAGCATGCCCGGGCCGACGTGCGAACCGGAGAAGGGCTCGTGCTTGCAGATGGAAACCGGGACGTCCGGCGTCACGTTCCAGACAAGGTCGCGGAGCGTTTCCGCATCCTCGAGGCAGTCGCCGTGCGAAATGAAGACGCCCATGTCCTGATCGGCCAGGTGCTTTTCTTCGTATTTCTTCACGATGCCTTCGATCGCCTTTTTGCGTCCGCGGGCGACGGAGCAGGAAACGATATGGCCCTCCTTGTCGCCGTACAGGATCGGCTTGATGTTCAGGACGGTGCCGATGCGGGCGGTCATGCCGCTTACGCGGCCGGTGCGCTTAAGGAAGTTCAGGTCGCCCACGGTGAAGTACTGGCAGGTGCGGGGGACTTCCTCATCCAGAAGGCGGGAGGCTTCCCGCACATCCATATTTTCGCGGGCGAAGCGTGCCGCGCGCGCGGCCAGCATGCCGGTGCCCAGGCCGCAGCCCTGAGAGTCCACGATATGGATGAAGCGGCCCTTGAAGTCGTCCATCAGTTCCCGGGCGGCCGTGAGCGCGGCGTTGAAGGTCCCGCTGATGCCCGAGCTCATGGCAACATAGATCACATCCATCCCCTCTTTCAGGACGGAAGTGAACTCCGAAAGGAACAGATGGGGGTTCAGCAGGCTGGTCTTGACGGTCCGGCCTTCCTTCAGCCCTTCGTAATAGGCGTGGTCGTCGAATTTTTCGAGATTGCCGTCATAAACGGCAGGGGTCCCGTCGATCGTATACTCACACGGAAGCATCCGGATCCCTTCCCGGAGATACTGCGGCAGATTGGCGGTGCCGTCCGCAAATACGACAAATGACATAAAACCCTCCTGGTCATTGCTTTCGAAAAGCTCCGGCTGCGGCAGCCGCGGCCGGGCGGAAATGCAGGGGTAAATTTGTTTGGTATTATTATATTATAGAGCGTGCCGGCGCGGTTGACAAGTGCGGATTCGCGGCGGCGCGTGTTTTTAGCGTTCCCAGCGTCCGGCGGCGCCGCAGGGCAGGACCAGCTGCAGCTTTCTGGCTTCCGCGGTTCCGGTGACGGGCAGGCCGATCTCCTCCGCGGTGACCCGGCCGCCGAAGCGGGATACGAGCTCGCGGCTTAGGAAATAGCGCAGCACGCCGGGCTGCAGGCCGGTGGTGTAGGCGTTGATCAGGAAGAAGAGGGGCTCTTCACTTAAGATCTCCGTGCAGGCTCTGATGAGCGGGTGGATCGTTTCCTCGATCTTCCAGAGTTCGCCTTTGGGACCGCGGCCGTAGGAGGGCGGATCCATGATGACCGCGTCGTAGCGTCTGCCGCGGCGGGCTTCCCGCTCCACGAACTTCATGCAGTCGTCCACGATCCAGCGGATGGGCGCCTCGGCCAGACCGCTGATCTGCGCGTTTTCCCGCGCCCAGCCGACCATGCCTTTCGCGGCGTCCACATGGGTCACCGCCGCCCCGGCCCGGGCGGCCGCCAGCGTGGCACCTCCGGTGTAGGCAAACAGATTCAGGACATTTACCTGCCGTCCTTCCCGCACCGCGCTGCGGATCAGGCCCGAAAACCAGTCCCAGTTCGCAGCCTGCTCCGGAAACAGTCCGGTATGCTTGAATTTAAACGGCTTTAAACGGAACTTCAGGTCCAGCGGCTGATACGCGATCTCCCATTCATCGGGCAGGTCGAAAAACTCCCACTCGCCTCCGCCCTTTGCGGACCGGTGATAATGAGCATTGGGCCTCTTCCAGCCCGGCAGCGTCCGCGCCCCCTCCCATATCACCTGCGGATCCGGCCTGACCAGCCTATAATCGCCCCAGCGCTCCAGCTTCTCTCCCGAAGCCGCATCCAGCACCTCATAATCATTCCATCTATCTGCCAGAATCATAACATTTCCTCCGCGCCCTTTATATCATAAACGGCCCTCCCTCCGCAAGAGGCAGCCCAGCCCAGGGGGACGGGTACAATGGGCTGTCGCCCGGGGGGACGGGTACAGTGGGCTGCCGCAAAAACAAGGCCGGGGCGGCCCCGTCCCCCCGCCGGCTCTGTTTCGGGGCAGAGGGGTGGGGGATGCCTCTTGTTTTTTCGGGAGACATGTTTTACAATAGATGAAACTCCGGAAGGCCCGGAGTAAATCGAGTGAGAAAAAAGGAGCACTGTCGTGTCCGGATTCAATAATAAAAGCGGTTTTCGAGTAGATTTTGAGCATCCCTGCCGGGTCCATTTTATGGGGATCGGAGGGATCAGCATGAGTTCTCTGGCCCGGTTCCTGCATACAAAGGGGTTCGGGGTCAGCGGTTCGGACAAGATGGAGGACAAGATCACGCGGAGCCTCCGCGAGCTGGGGATCCCGATCGCGATCGGCCAGGGGCCGCAGAATATCACGGATGACATTGATTTCTGCGTCAATACCGCCGCGGTCCATCCGGACAATCCCGAATACATGGAGGCGGCCCGCCGGGGCCTGCCGATCCTGACCCGCGCGCAGCTGCTGGGGCAGATGATGGCCCAGTATCCGGATTCCTACGGCATTGCCGGCACGGACGGCAAGACCACCACCACCGGCATGGTCACGGAGATCCTGCTGGCGGCCGGGACGGATCCGACCGTATCCATCGGCGGCCTGCTGGAGAGCATCGGCGGGAACCTGCGCATCGGAGAAAGCGGGTATTTCGTGGCGGAAGCCTGCGAATACACCAACAGCTATCATGAGATGTTCCCCCGCGTGGGCATCATTCTGAACGTACGGGAAGACCATCTGGACTTCTTCCACACCATGGAAAACATCCGGAAATCCTTCCGCCGCTATGCGGAAAATGTGGATCCCGAAGGCGTCCTGATCGTGGAAAGCGATATCGAAGGCCTGGAGGACCTGACGGAAGGCCTGGAGTGCCGCGT
>CADBQE010000156.1 GCA_902796695.1 uncultured Lachnospiraceae bacterium | reverse complement strand
TCGACCAGGTTCTGGATGAAGCGGTCCTGGGTGGCGGCGGCTTCGGCGTATTGGCCGCGGATCTCGTAGATCTGCGCGATGGCCTGGAGGGCGTCGGCGAAGCGCGGCTCGCCCTGGCCTTCCTCAGCGGCGTAGCTGGCTTCGTAATAGCGGATGGCTTCGTCGTAGCGGCACTGGCGGGTGCAGTACTGGGCCATTTCGAAGAGCATGGCGCCGTCGTTCGGGAATTCCTTAAGCGCCTGCTCCATGATGGCGTCCGCGGCGGGGCGGTCGTAGCGGGCCAGGGCGATCCAGGCTTCGTAGGTGCGGACCAGCACGGGGCGGGCGTCGGGCAGCCGGCGGTAGCGGGCCAGGACGTCTTCAGCCTCATCGGCGCGGTTGTCCGCGATCAGGTTGTCCAGCAGGTAGAGGTAGGAGAGGCGCTGTTCGGGGTGGGCCTCCACCAGTTCTTTGTAGAAATCGACGGCTTTGCTGTGGTTGGCGCAGTTCCAGTCCCACAGCATGTGGCCTTCCGCCATGTTCAGCAGCCACTGCCAGGCCTTCTTGTTCGGCGCCAGGCGGATGGCGGTGCGGGCGTATTTGCTCACGCGCTTGGCGTCCGCCATCATGCGGTTGTGATACAGGTCGCCCAGGTTGCCGTTCACGCGCTCCTGGTCGAGCGGGCCGCCCAGCTGGTTCTTGAGGAATTCCTCGGCCTCCCAGAAGGCATCGGCGGGCCAGTCCAGCTCGTATTCCAGACGGTTTTCGATGCGGCGCAGCTTCTGCTCGCCGGTCAGGTCGAACAGCTCGTCGATGCTCACCCCGAACTCCTCCGCCAGCTGCGGCAGCAGGGTGATATCCGGCATCGCCGCCCCCAGCTCCCACTTGGACACCGCCTGCGCGCTGAGCCCCAGCTTCTCCGCCAGCCGCTCCTGGGTCATTTCCTTCTTTAAGCGGTAATATTTGATCTTATTTCCTAATTCCATGATCGGATCTCCATGCGTTTATTTCGTGGCTTTTGAGATACTACGGAAAAAGCCCTCCTTTGCCGTGCTGGCCTGATAGTAACACAAAACGGCGCCACCTGACAATGACGCCGTTATTGAAATGATACAACCGGCAGTTGAGAGAGCGCCGGGCGGAGCTTCAGCTCAGCACCCGGCTGCCGACGGGCACGGAGGCGGTGATGAAGCAGTTGGAGCCGATGACGGAGCCGGCGCCGATTACGGTGCTGCCGCCCAGAATGGAGGCGCCGGCGTAGAGTGTGACGCGGTCCTCGATTGTCGGGTGGCGGCGTATATTGTTCATCAGGCGGCCGCCGCTGGTGGAAAGGGCTCCGAGGGTGACGCCCTGGTAGATTTTTACATGAGAGCCGATGCGGGTCGTCTCGACGATGACGATGCCCGTGCCGTGATCAATAAAGAAGTGATCGCCGATTAAAGCGCCGGGGTGAATATCGATGCCCGTCTCCCTGTGTGCGTGCTCGGTCATCATCCGCGGAATTAACGGCACCTCCAGCCGGTAGAGCTCGTGGGCGATCCGATAGGTGAAGATTGCGTAGAACCCGGGGTAGGAAAAGATAATCTCGTCGCGGGTGAAGGCAGCGGGATCTCCGTCGAAAGCTGCGTCAAGATCTGTCTCCAGCAAGGCGCGGATATGGGGCAGGGCTTCCAGAAAATCCAGCGCCTTGCTCATGGCGGCTTCGGCCAGATCTTCCGGGGACACCGCATCGTATTTGGCTTCGTCATACGGCAGCACCAGTTCAATCTACCGGGACAGGTGGTAAAGAATGTCCTCCAGCAGCATGGACGTGTGGTTCTGCGCCGTAAAGACTTTATAGCGCGTATGCGCAAAAAAAACGCGGAATACCAGCTGATGCAGCTCGTCCAGTACAGTCAGCACGTCCTGCTCGTCCGGGCGGCGGAAAGTGTTTTCCTTATCAATATACTTGTTTTCGTTAAAGCTCTCCATCACCCGGGAGATGACGGATGAGATGCGTGCGGAGAAACGTTCCTGATCCATAAATGATTCCGTTCTGCCGGGCATAGCGCTGCGCCGGTCTTATCTCTTTGCCGCAAACAGTGCCGTGGACAGATACCTGTCCCCCGAATCCGGAAGCACCGCTACGATGGTTCTGTCTTTCATATCCTCTCTGGCCGCCAGCTCCAGCGCTCCGCAGAGTGCCGCTCCGGAGGAGATGCCGCAGAGCAGCCCTTCTGTCCGCGCCAGCAGCCGGCCGGCCGAAAGCGCTGCTTCCGTAGTTGCCGGGAGGATCTCATCGCACACCGCAGAATCCCAGATCTGCGGGACGAATCCCGCACCGATTCCCTGGATCCCGTGCACCCCGGGTTTTCCGCCGGACAGCACGGCCGATGTCGCCGGCTCTACGGCCACGACCTTCACGGCCGCCTTTTTTTCCTTCAGATACCGCCCTGCGCCGATCACGGTCCCACCGGTTCCGGCACCGGCTACCAGCACGTCCACGGAACCTTCCGTGTCCTGCCAGATCTCCGGCCCGGTTGTCAGATAGTGGATGCGGGGGTTGGCCGGGTTTTCAAACTGTCCCGGAATAATCGCCCCCGGGATTGCAGCCGCCAGTTCCCGTGCTCTTTCAATGGCACCGCGCATCCCCCGCGCGCCGTCCGTCAGCACCAGTTCGGCGCCGTAAGCCGCTAACAGCGTGCGGCGTTCCACACTCATGGTATCCGGCAGAGTCAGAATTACGCGGTATCCCAGAATGGCTCCGGCGAATGCCAGCCCGATCCCGGTATTGCCCGACGTGGGCTCCACCAGCGTGCCGCCCGGCTTAAGCCGTCCGGATTCCTCCGCGTCGCGGATCATAGCCAGGGCTGTCCGGTCCTTCACACTGCCGGCGGGATTGAAATACTCCGCCTTGACCAGAAGCCGGGCGTCAGGCAGACCGGTCGCAGCGGCAAAGCGGGAAATACGGATCAAAGGGGTGTGACCGATCAGGTCAAGAGCGCTGTTCGATATTGCTGACATAGCGGCATTCTCCTTTTTTTTAGAAAAATAATAGGGCCCGGCCGGACCTGTGTCAAGAAAAAATCACCGAAATCTGAGGGGGAAGGCGTCCCTGTCCGGGAAGGGGGCAGAGGCGGATGCCTCTGCCCTGTGACTGGCGGGACAAGAATCCCGAATCATTCATAATTCATCTTCGGGGAAAGATTAAAAACGGGTCAACGATTCCTGCCGCAGCATTTTTTATACTTCTTTCCGCTGCCGCAGGGGCAGGGATCATTGGGATATACTTTGCGCTGGGAAATCTTTATGGGGGCGGCGGGATCCGGAGAGTTCTGCATAACCGGGATGGTCCGTGCGACGCTGTCCAGGTCTGTGCGGATCCCCATTTTGTCCAGTTCTTCCCGGTTTTCTCTCAGAATATCAGCCATCTGGCTGCTCATGGGAATGAGAGTCGGAGGATGGGCAGGCTTTTTGGAATAAAACGCATGGACTTCATCCGGTTTATGCCCCTGCAGAACAGCCATCCGTGTATTATTATTGGCTTTGACCGCAAGCTGCATCAGCCGCTCAAACTGGCGCTCGCTTCTGAAGGTGATACCGTTCTGCGTCAGAAAATCGACATAATCCGAAAGGGACTCTTCGGTGCAAAACATCACAAAAGCAGCGCGGCACAGATCGACGGCCTGGTTCCGATCCGTGTGCAGCGTATGGATATAATAATCCAGCAGATTCCGGTAGGCAGCTTCGCAAGAGGGGTATCCGTCCCGGGAATACGCCAGTATTTCTTCTTCGGAAGGCAGATAGGGAGGAATATTCCTTTTGGCTTTCTCTAACAGTCGATACGCATTGTTTTTCAATGCATAGACCGCGATCACCTTATGATCCTGTATGCGGCACCCGGAGACGGATTCGGGGATCCGGTCCAGAAAGCTCATGAATTCCGGAAGGGTGAGTTTTACGGACGGCCTGCGGCAGACTATCCGATACAGAAGATCGACAGGGCCTGCAATATACATCAGGGAAAAAGCACGCAGGCAGGATACGATCCAGGACGCTTCCCGATGAAATTCACGGTAGTCAGCCCCCGCAAACTTCCGGAAACAGACAGCCACATCCCGCGGGACCAGAAGTGATCCGTCCGTATATTCGGCCAGATAATCCAGATCAACCGCCTCCGTCAGCAATTCACGCTCTGACTTGTCAGGCTTGAAACAGCCGCGGGTCAGGGCTTTTTCGAAGGCAGCAAGAGCAGGAGGACTGAGCAGAAGCAGTCGTGTGCGCATTACTTCTTCCCGCAGCATATACTCTGACAGTTCTTTTATGATCTGGGCTTTCCGTTTCCCGGTCGGAGAGAAGCCTATTTCCCCGGCCAGATCCTTCAGTCCGCTGAGCGAATAGGCTTCCTCCATCACGTCTGCCAGATCTTCTGTCTGCATGTTATATCGCAGAGCCTGCTTCCATTCCTCGTTTCCCGATAATTCCTCGTGGATTTTGCTGAGCATCAGACTCTCCAGCTTACCGGCCAGGCGGTCAACCTGCTCTGATGCCTTGTCGGGAGATGTGAGGAGATGTCCCGTTTCCGGATCGAATTCAAGGCTGTTCCTCAGTTCAGCGGAAACTTTTTGGTAAAGTGCTTCTTGAATTGTTTCGGCTGTTTCCCGGATTATTTCCTGTACCGATTTTGACCGTCGAATCAGACGGCTTTGCGGCTTAGGGCAGACGGGGAACCCCTGCTCTGCATCCAGCATGGCCTGCAGCTCTTCCAGAGAAGGATAAGCCGGATCAGTGGGAATCATCCGGAATTTTTCGAAAAATACCCGGTTGACCTCTTCCGCACTCCGGGCAAACGGCTGATCCGGGGCGGCCTTTTCTTTGAGAAGAAGCGGATGATCCGGCAGAGAACCGTCCGGCAGGTGCGGATCCGGTATGGCCTTTTCAATTTCAACCCGGTATTCCCGCATTGCTTTCAGACGGTTTCTGAGGGTGAAAGCCTTTCCGGCCTGAAAATAATCGTCAATAAAAGTATCCGGCGCATGATAATAGGAAAAATTGCGGTCATGAAACTCTTCCGCCTCCTGCCATTCCACCAGCCGAAGCTTTTCCGGAAAAAACTCAAATTCATACCCTTCATCCATGCCGGAATCAAGAACCTGCCCGCACAGAAGCGCCAGCTCCGCAAACGTGATCCCCGCTGGAATCAGCATGCGCCGCCAGACAGGCACCTGCTCCTTCTTCCGAACACATTTTATCTGATAGAACATGACTCGTCCTCCCGCATGATCTTGCATTCGTGGTACATCTTTTAACCTATGATACTATATCATATCAGACTGCATCCTCAAATGCAAAACAAAAGAAGCGGCAAAGGGATATCCCGCAGAGCCGGGGGGGCTGTCGGCCCTGCGCATGGCGGAAGAAGCGGTTCTTCCGTCAGATTGTGTTGTGTTTTTGAAGAATGGCTGATAGAATAGGGGCAAATACGGAAACGTGCGGATTCGGACGGTCCCGCGCTTGATTCGGAGGTTTTTTATGAAAAAGACAGATCATACGGGAGCATGGGCGTTCCTGCTGTCGGCGCTGCTGGTTCTGGTGCTTGCGGCGTGCGGCGGAGAGGAAAGCAAACTGCGGCCGCAGGCGGAAGAATATCTGAAGACGCTGGCGGAGAAGACGGGAATCCCGGACACTTTTACGCTGAGTGACGAAAAACCGGATACTTCGGATAAAAACGGTCCCGTTGTCTTTACCGTAAAATCGGAGGCTTATCAGAAGAATTTCTGTGTTTTCGTTTCCCGGGACGGGGCTCAGGTAACAGACAGCTACTACACCCTCTCGATGCAGGACCAGGTGGTAAAGGCGTGGTCGGATGTCATCGGAGAAGTGCTGAGTGCGGATTATCCGGAGTTCGGTGTGGTGCTGTATCCGATGTCCAGCGAAAAACTGTCCGCCCGCTCTTTTTCATCCGTGAAGGAATTCTGCGAAGCGGCGGGCAGTACGCTGCTGCTCCGGTTCCAGGTGCAGGGCGAGGGAAACAACCAGCTGACGAGCGACCAGATCGACGGCATTCTGCTGCGGATGCAGGAAAACGGCTTATGGGCTTTCCTGTTCCCTTACGTAAGCGATGCCGTCTGGTACGAAGTCCTGCCGGGCGGGATCTGGGTCACGACCCGGACCGGCGCGGACAACGGAGCCATGCTGAACCGCCGGGAATACGCCCCGAAGGCTGAAAAATAACGAAACAGGAGGAAATGCAACCATGTTCAGACCCATGCGCAGAAGCAGACAGGCTCTTTCGGAGGAAGAGTGCCTGGCACTTCTGAAAACGGAGACCCGCGGTGTTCTGTCGCTGCTGGGCGACGACGATTACCCTTACGGAGTTCCGATCAATCACTATTATGACGCGGAGACCGGACGTCTGTATTTCCACGGCGGAAAAGTCGGACACCGCGTAGACGCCGCCGCACGCCATGATAAGGTTTCATTCTGTGTATTTGACCAAGGCGTGCGGGAGGGAGACGACTGGGCCCTGCACGTGAACTGCGTCGTGATCTTCGGACGTATCCGGCCGGTCGCGGAGCAGGAAGAGACCATCCGTATCAGCCGGGCGCTCAGCCATAAATTCACGCACGACGATGCCTATATCGACGCGGAAGTTGCGCGTGTGGGGGCCAATACGCTGGTCTATGAGATCGTGATCGAGCACATGACAGGCAAAAGAGTGAAGGAATCGTAAGGGAGAAGAGCGAAAATGCTGAAAACGGATCCGTGTTACCGGCAGTATATTGCTATTCTGGAGGAAGAACTGATCCCGGCCATGGGCTGTACGGAACCGATCGCTATCGCGTACGCGGCGGCGAAGGCCCGGCAGGTGCTGGGGAAGGAGCCGGACAGGCTGCTGGTGGAAGTCAGCGGCAATATCATCAAAAACGTCAAGAGCGTGGTGGTGCCGCATACCGGCGGGCTGCGCGGAATTCCGGCGGCAGCGGCGGCCGGAGCCGTGGCAGGCGACGCGGACGCGGAGCTGGAAGTGCTCTCCCGGGTAACGGAAGAGCAGATCCGCGCGATCGGGGCATTTCTGAAAAACGTTCCCGTTCAGGTGCGCCATGCCGACACCGGCCGGATTTTTGACATTCAGATTACCGCCTGCGGCGGCGGAGACGAAGCCGCGGTGCGTATCGCGGACTACCATACGAATATCGTGCTGATCCGGCGGAACGGGACCGTGCTGCTGGAGCGGGAACTGACGGAGCGGAACGATGACCGCCTGACGGACCGGAACTGCCTGACCGTGGAAGAGATCGTGAACTTTGCGGAAATCGTGGATCCGGACGACGTGAAGGAAGTGCTGGAGCGGCAGATTGCCTATAATATGGCGATCGCCGAAGAGGGCATGAAGGGAAATTACGGCGCGAATATCGGCAAGACCGTGCTGCGCGGCCGGGAAAACGATATCAATTACAGGATGCGCGCCTGGGCGGCCGCGGGCAGCGATGCGCGCATGAACGGCTGCGAACTCCCGGTCGTCATCAATTCGGGCAGCGGCAATCAGGGAATCACGGCGTCCGTGCCGGTGATCGTGTACGCGCGGGAAAACGGAATCTCTCATGAAGAGATGCTGCGCGCACTCTGCGTTTCCAACCTGATCACCACGCATTTAAAGACCGGGATCGGACGGCTGTCCGCTTACTGCGGGGCCGTCAGCGCGGGCGTCGGTGCCGGGGCCGGGATCGCCTGGCTCAAGGGCGGCCGGTTTGAAATGATTGCCCACACCGTCGTCAACGCCGTCGCCATTACCTCGGGCATCATCTGCGACGGCGCCAAAGCCAGCTGCGCCGCCAAGATCGCCGCCGCCGTGGACGCGGGTCTCCTGGGCCTGGCCATGTACGAAGACGGCAACCAGTTCTTCGGCGGCGACGGCATCGTCAAAAAAGGCGTCGAAAACACCATTGAGGCCGTCGGACAGCTCGCCCGCCGCGGCATGGAACAGACGGATAAAGAAATTATCCGGCTGATGATGGAACACTGAGGAAAAGGAAAGGGTTAACGATGACAAAGAAGAGCACGGCCTCTGCGCCGAAAAAGAAACAGAGCATTCTCGGATATTACCGGAAATACGGATGGAAAGCCGGTGCGCGCGACGTACTGCACGACCTGGTCGGCAGTTTCCTTTATGCGATAGGCATCTACTATTTTGCGTCCAACGCGAACTTTGCCCCCGGCGGCATCACCGGTCTGGCGATGATCATTCATCATTTTATTCCGGCTCTGGGCATCGGTGCGATCACTCTTATCATCAATATTCCCGTGGCGCTGTTCTGCTATCGTCTGCTGGGACAGGTGTTCTTTTTCAAATCGGTCAAGAGCATGGTGATCTCGGCCTTCTTTCTTGATGTGATCGTTCCGCTGCTCGGCGTCTATCCGGATGCCGCGGCGAATCCGATGCTGGCGGCCCTTTTTGCGGGCGCGCTTTCCGGCGCGGGGCTGGCCGTTATCTATATGCCCGGCTCCTCCACCGGGGGCACGGACTTTATCATTATGAGCATCCGGAAGCTCAAGCCGCATCTCTCCATCGGAACCATCTCCATCGTTGTGGACGGCGCGGTCATCGTGGGCGGCGGTTTTGTTTTCGGCAATATCAATGCGATGCTCTACGGCGTTCTGATGACCTTTGTCTCCACCACCGTCATCGACAAGATCATGTACGGATCCGGCACCCGCCGCATGCTGCTCATCATCAGCGACAAGGCGCAGGAGATCGCCGACGACATCATGACGGAAATCGACCGCGGCGTGACCCTGGCCGACGTCCGCGGTGCCTATACCGGCCAGCCGCACCAGATGATGATGTGCGTCTGCTCCAAGGTCCAGGTTTTCCATGCGCGCCGCATCATCACCCGCATCGACCCCGGTGCCATTGTTATGCTCACCACCGTAGACGAAGCCTACGGCAAGGGCTTCCTGGACCCGGAAGTGGACTGATCCGCCGATACCGAAAACCCCGGGAAGACCCCGGGAAAAAGAGAGCCGCTCGGGGGCCTGCGGAACCGTTCCCCAGGCGGTTCTCTTTGTTTTGGCCTTGACAGAGAAAGATAAATCGGGTATAGTCAGGATGCCGAACAAAAGTTCGGCGGCGGAGAGGCGATCATGGAAGCATATCTGGAAGAACTGAATCCCGAACAACTCGAGGCGGTGACCGCCACCGAGGGATTCGTGCGCGTCATCGCGGGCGCGGGCAGCGGCAAAACAAAGGCGCTTACGGCGCGGTACGCCTATCTGGTGATGGAGATGGGGATCCTCCCCGCCCACATCCTCTGTGTCACCTTCACCAACAAAGCGGCGGAAGAAATGCGCCGCCGCATCCACAACCTGACCGGGGACCGCGACACCGCCTACGTCAACACCTTCCACGGCTTCTGTGTCTCCGTGCTGCAGGAGGACTCGCATGCGATCGGCTACCCGAAAAGCTTCCTGGTCCTGGACAACACGGACATCAACGAATTCCTTCGTCTGATCTACGAAGAGCGGAACCTGAACCTGCGCCACATGACCTTCCAGGATGCGCGGGACATGTTCGAGATCCGCAAATGCATAACCGAGCCGTCCTATTATCTGCATCTGATGGACGAATCCCTGGAAGCGATACGGCAGAAATATGAGCAGGCCACGGAGATCCGGGACATCCTTTTTTACGGCTACCTGTATTATCAGAAAAAGTGCTTCGGCCTGGACTATAACGACCTCATCATCCTCACCCTGCACATTTTCAACACCCGCCCGGAGATCGCGCGCAAATGGCAGGAGCGCCTGGAGTACATCATGATCGACGAATTCCAGGATATCGACCCGCTGCAGATCAAGCTGATGGAAGCACTCTGCGCCTACCACAAAAACCTGTTTGTCGTGGGAGATCCGGACCAGACCATCTACACCTGGCGCGGCGCCAACGTAAAGTATATCAGGGATTTCGACAAGGAATATCCGGGCACGCACACCGTCATGATGAATACGAATTACCGCTCTACACCGCAGATCATCGGGGCGGTCAACTCGCTGATCTCAAAAAACAAAGGCCGCGTGCCGAAGGATCTGGTCCCGGTAAAGGAGAACGGGCCGACGGTCAAAGCCGCCCTGAGCGAGATGCCGGAGGACGAAGCGGCCTGGGCGGCAGCGAAGATGAAAGCCCTGCACGAAGGCGGCCGCCGCTACGGGGACATCGCAGTCCTCTACCGCGCACACTACCTGACCCGCAGCATCGAGGAAGCCCTGCAGAAGGCGGAGATCCCGTACACGCTGTACGGCGGCGTCGGCTTTTTTGACCGTGCGGAAGTGAAGGACGCCCTGTCCTACCTGCGCATGCTGGCCTACCAGGACGATCTGTCGTTCCGCCGCATCGTCAACGTCCCGAAGCGAAACCTGGGCGAAAAGCGCCTGCGGTTTCTGACGGAGCGGGCCGAGGCGGAAGGCCTGAGCCTGTATCAGGCGCTGAAAAAGCACATCACGAACGATATTTTCAAGGGCACCGGCGCGGAGGCCTTTATCGCGCTGATCGATTCCTTCTCCGCGTCTGCGGGCGGCCAGTCCATCAGCAAACTGTTCACAGCCCTGCTCCACGCATCCGGCTATGAGAAGATGCTGCGCACCGAAGGCGCTCAGGACCGTCTGGACAACCTCGCGGAGCTTAAGCAGCTCATCCTCCGCTACGAGATCAGCTGCGGCGAGGAGTGCGAGCTCCCGGACTTCCTGGCGCACATCGCGCTGTATTCGGATACGGACCGGGAGTCCGGCCGGGATCAGGTCAAACTGATGACCGTCCATGGCTCCAAAGGTCTGGAATTCCCCGTGGTCTTCCTCTGCGGCCTGAACGAAGGCGTCTTCCCCGGCCGC